>NZ_JACGWF010000024.1:0-51102 GCF_014077595.1 Colwellia sp. 6M3
TTGACCTGATCATGATTTTCCCTGCATGGGGTACTGGTAATGGTGCAGAGTTTAGTGTTGATAACGTAGTGTTTAATATTGATCCTGATGCTGTAGCTACTTCACCAGGCGATTCAGGTGATGGTGCAACAACAACAACCGCTATGGGTATTGATTTTGAAGGGCCACAACTAACTTGGGGATCTTTTGATACTAATCCAGTTCAGTATGTTGATAACCCAGCTACCACTGGTATCAACACCTCTGCTACTGTTGCTTTATTAACGGTCCTTCAGGGTGATGGCGAATGGGCTGGAGCTAGAACTGAAGGCATTGATACATTTGCATTAGATGCAACAAACTGTACAGTTAAAATGGATGTTTACCGAGATACCATTGGTTTAACCCATGTTAAGTTTGAAAAAAATAATGGCGATGGTTGGGGATCTGCGGGTACAGTAGCTGTTTCTAATACCGTTATTAACCAATGGGAAACGTTAACTTTCGATACTTGTGGTTGGATTGGTCACGCCGAAACGGGTGTTATTGATGGCTTTGCTATTCATATTGATCAAACAGCAACTAGA
Organism: Colwellia sp. 6M3; assembly: GCF_014077595.1. Classification (NCBI taxonomy): domain Bacteria; kingdom Pseudomonadati; phylum Pseudomonadota; class Gammaproteobacteria; order Alteromonadales; family Colwelliaceae; genus Colwellia; species Colwellia sp. 6M3. The sequence continues at coordinate 567 of NZ_JACGWF010000024.1, forward strand.
AGTCAAGATACCCTGAACCACTTTGATAACATCATGTTCTCGGCACAAGAAGGTAGTGGAACTGCTCCTGATACGGCTCCAGCGATTGCAGCACCAGCACCAACAGCAGCTACGGCAGATGTTATTGCTGTATTCAGTGATAGTTACACAGCTGTTACCGGTGTAAACACAAACCCAAATTGGGGACAAGCAACAGTTACTACTGAAGTCGATATTGAGGGTAATAACACCCTGAAAATGGCTGGTCTAAACTATCAAGGTATTGAGTACTCTGTACAAGACGTATCGGGTAAAACTACCTTGCACCTTGATTATTGGACAGCAGATGCAACCACGTTTGATGTATTCTTAATCAGCGAAGGTCCAGCAGAAACTTCACACACAATCACGACAACTCAGAGTGGCTGGCAGAGTGTTGAGATCCCTTTAAGCACGTATTCAGGCGTAGTAGATCTAACCAAAGCATTTCAATTTAAATTTGTTGGTGCCGGTACCATTTATCTTGATAACTTGTACTTTTATTAAGCGTTGTTATTAACCTTGATTGATTAGTTAAATAGATAAATTAATAAAATAAAAAGGGTTTGCAGTGTTTACTGCAAACCCTTTTTTTATATGTTCATTATGCTATCTGTATGCTTAATACCAATTCCAATAAGTTTCTTCCCACTCAGCGAGATTTAAAAGGCTTAGAGGCACAGGTTCATTGTTCCAGACTGAACCTAAGTACCTACATCCATGTAGGCAAGGCATTGATTGTAGAGAATGGTTATTCTCGGTAACTGCTCCTGCGTTACCCTAATATCCTTCATCCATGTAGGAACCTTATCAAAATCAATAACGCTGACTGTAAACCTTTTAAACTCGCCCTTCGGGAGTTTTCCAGTGATTCGATAACCGCCTATAATTTCTTTCATATACGACTGCATGGATGCAGAAGGTAGAGCGACTCAGGAGACAAAGCCGAGAATAACTATATGCAAAAAAATTTAAACTTGTTCTCAAACCGCTGGCAAGCTCTGAGTGGGAACTAACTTAATGGATTTGGTATAAGGGTATATTTTAAAAACAGTGTATACCCATAAAGAATCATTATAAAAAAACAATATAAAGAACCATCGTCAGTTTATGGAGGTGGTTTTTATTTAACCTAAAGTTTTTAAGTTAAAGTTTTCACTTAATCAACTTACTTTGCAGAACTATTCAATATAGGCAACCAATAACCAAAGCCCCAAAGCATGGTTTGTCCAAAGTTCATTGCTAAGCCACTTTGGCTTTTAAATTTAGTTTTCATGGCAAAAAACTCAACAAAGTGCACCAAAAGAGTAATACAAGCTAGTAGTGAAACATAAAATTGAACTTCTGTTGGCAGTGGTGACAAGGACAATAGACCTAGTATTGCGAAGATCCATAACCCGGTCAGTAAGGCTTTTAGACTAAATACAACTACATTAAACATCTGTAACTTCCTAAACTAATGCGCCAAAATCATATCTGCAGCTTTTTCGGCAATCGCCATCGTGGGCGCGTTTGTGTTACCACTAACAAGCGTTGGCATAATAGAAGCGTCAACCACTCGAAGATTTTCAATACCATGAACTTTTAGCTGATGATCGACCACAGCCATATCATCATTACCCATTTTACAGGTGCCAACCGGATGATAAACCGTACCTAAACGCTCTTTTGCTTTAGCAAAAATTTGCTCATCGGTTTCAAAAGCGTTGCCTGGATGAACTTCGTTATCATAATGTTGGGCTAATGCTGGAGCGGTTAATATTTTACGTAGCTGACGCATACCATTAGTTAATACTGCCTGGTCTTTTCCTGCAGCATCAGAAAAAAAGTTAAAATCGATCTCGGGGGCATCTTTGTAATTAGCTGATTTTAGCGATACTGTACCTGTGCTTTCTGGGCGAAGCACACAAACATGACATGAAAAACCATGCTGTGATAAAAGTTTTAAATCTCTGCCATTATCGTCATATAACAAAGGCAACATATGTAATTGAATATCAGGTCTTTCTATATCATCATTTGATTTAATAAAGCCACCCGCTTCAAGAATACTGTTGGCAAGCTTACCTTTTTTACCTGTAATATATTTAATCACGTCTGGCAGCATTTTTAGTAAACCTGAAACCGATGTGGTAAAGCCGTCTGTTTTTTTACTTTTGACTAACACGCAAGCATCTACATGTTCTCGCAGGTTTTTGCCAACCCCTTTAAGTTCATGTAAACATTCAATACCATGCGGTAAAAGTTCATTTTTGTCACCAATACCTGAAAGCATTAATAACTGAGGCGATGCGATACTACCCCCACTTAAAATCACCTCTTTTTTCGCGGTTATTGTGTTTAATTCACCTTTAACAAGCACATCGACACCATGGGCTTGTTGGTCTTTTATTAGCACTTTTCTTACCTGCGCATCGGTAATTACCGTCAAGTTTTCTCTCGCTAGTACCGGCAATAAGTAAGCATGAGCGGCAGAACAGCGCTTGCCATCTTTTATCGTACACTGGTAATAACCAACACCTTCTTGATCACTGCCATTAAAGTCATCGTTAAACTTAAAGCCAGCTTGTTGACCCGCCTCAATATAACGCTTACTAATATCATAGAAAACCGGTCGGTCAGTAACTTGCAATGGTCCGCTATCGCCATGAAATTCACTTTCTCCGCGTTGATTAGTTTCAGATTTCTTAAAATAAGGCAAAATATCATCAAAAGACCAACCCACATTACCTAACTCGCCCCAATGATTGTAATCTTGTTTCTGACCTCTAAGATAAAGCATGGCATTGGTAGCGGAGCTACCGCCTAATCCTCTACCACGCGGCACAAATAGCGCTTCACCATTGCGAATATCTCGCTTAGGCTTAGCATTGAAGCTCCAATTGAATTTCTTCAAAAACATAAAGGCGGCAAAAGCGCCTGGAGTATTAACTAACATGCTGTTGTTATCACTACCTGCTTCTAATAAACAAACACTATGTTTGCCACTTTCACTTAATCTATTGGCGAGTACACAGCCCGCAGAGCCGCCACCTACAATAACGTAATCATATTCATTATTTGTGCTTGTTTGAGTTTGCATAAAAAGCGCCTCTATTATAACAATCGACTAATTTATTAGGTTACGGAGTAACAACATTAAACCAGAATGGAAATTCATCCATCATCATTAACAGTTGCCCAAAGACTTGCCCGTTCCCATCGAGCTGCACTTTTCCTGATTCAACTAGTTGCTGAAATGACACTTGTTTTAGCAATAAAAAGTTTAAGTCTTTTCGGTTAATCGTTACGGTTAAGTCTGCTTTTTTGTCTTGTACGTTTTCAATATTATTTAAATGCGCGTTCTTAAGTTCTAATAAGAATTTTTCATTGCGGTCAGGAAAAATAACATTAATTTTAAATTGATGAGCCAAGGCTTTATCGCTATTTAAACGTACACCAAGGTAATCAAAAATAAGCTCACTGCTCATTGCTTTGATCATATCTGGTCCACCTTTCGTAGCTTTTGCTGTTTTAGGAATTCCGTGACGTAATTCAAAAGCTGCAGCTAAATAACTATTACGCCAGCCCGCATTTTCAGCCTGATAACCCAACTGTTCTAAGGTATCGGCTTGTAAGTTTTTTGCTTGTGTATTGTCTGGCTGAGCAAAAACCAAATGATTTAATAACTCAGCTACCCAGCGATATTCACCTTTTTTAAATGCTTTTTTCGCCTGAGTTAATACATTTTCTGCCCCACCCATTAACTCAACATATTTCACTGACGACTCAGTTGGGCTCAGTTTATTAAGGTTAGCGGGGTTTGAATCATAAAAGCCTAAATATTTATTGATAATGCCTCTTACATTATGAGAATAAGTGCCATGATAACCACGGTTGTACCACTGATGTGCTAAAACATCAGGTACCGCGAGTTGGTTATGTATCTCATTAATGGTGACACCTTTATTGGCAAGATTTAAGGTTTTATCATGCAAAAAACCATACATGTCGCGCTGTTTTTCCAATACTTCAACGATGTACTCTTTCCCCCATCTAGGCCATGAATGTGAAGCAAACATTACATCGCTGTCATGAGCAAAACGGTAAATAACTTTATTGATAAATTTACTCCACGCTTGCGAATCTCGTACTTCAGCGCCTCGTAAAGTATAAACATTATGTAATGTGCCAGTGACGTTTTCAGCCAACCATAAAGTTTTAAATTGCGGAAAATAAGTATTCATTTCAGCAGGTGATTCAGTACCCGGTGTGTTTTGCATCACCATTTCAATACCATCAACAACAAGGGTTTCTTCATCAGCCAAAATTTCTCTAGTTGGCGTGATCAAACCGATGTAACCCGTTGATAAGCCTTTACCAATTGCCGCATCAACTTGCCCTCGAGCACCTTTTGCTAGCGCATTACCATATTGATAAGTGGCGCGACGTGTCATGGCATTACCGGCTAATACATTTTCTTTAATGGCATGTTCCATAAAACCACGAGGTGCAATAATTTCGACTTCACCTGAGTCAACCTGTGCTTGGCTAACCACGCCTTTTACGCCACCAAAGTGATCAGCATGAGCATGACTGTAAACCACAGCCTTGACTGGAAATTCGCCTAACTCTTGCGTTACTAAAGCCAATGCAGCTCTGGAAGTCGCTGCCGTTAAAAGAGGATCAAAAATAATCCAACCACTATCCCCTTTTATAAAAGTAATATTGGCTAAGTCGTAACCTCTTACTTGATAAATACGGTCGGTCACTTGATACAAGCCATAAGCCATATTTAACTTAGCTTGGCGCAATAAACTGGGATTTACTGTATCAATGTTCTTGTTATCAAGTAAAAATTTATAGTTGCCCAGCTCCCAAACTACATTACCGGCTTGGTCTTTAATAATGAGTTTTTCAGGTCGCTTAATTAAGCCTTTTTCAGCCAAAGTAAAGTCAAGTTTATCGCTAAAAGGTAAGTTTTTTAATAACTCGGCTTGATGAGCAATAGTATATTTACTGGCGGGCTTTAGCTCGGTATTTGTATTGGCATTGGCCGTACTCATCGCGGCTAACAAAATACAATATATAACTCCAAGAAAGGGTAAACGAGGTTTTAACATGCTATTTCTCTTAAAAAAGTGGTAAAAAAAGCAAAAAAAACTGATTAATACTATTGAACATATATTCAACAATATTAATCAGTAAGGTTTTATTTTTGTTATCTACCTAGACGTCTCAGTGCAGAAGTAGAAAAATCAGTACGTTTAACTTTTTCGCCAAAAATCATAAAGGTTGGCTCTTCATTACTTAAACCAGTCACTAAATAACGTCCTGAGTTTAAGTCATGTAAAGTTTCAGCAACCATCCAAGGTGTATCTACATCATAAAACTGAATATTATGTGCTTCTGACAACTTCCAAAGTTCACCGCGACCATCGTATTGATCGATCACTGACGCACCCCAAGTATCTTCGTCAATAAAAAAGGTACGTTTAGCATAAATGTGTCGTGCGCCCTCTTTTAATGTTGCTTCCACTTGCCAAACACGATGTAACTCATATCTTAAGTAGTCAGCATTTAAATGACCTTCTTGTATCAAGTCTTCATATTTTGCGTTGGTATCAAGTAAGTTATAAGAGTTATATGGAATATAAAGCTCTTTTTTGCCAATTAATTTCCAGTCATAACGATCTGGCGCACCATTGTACATATCATAGTTATCTGAAGCTCTTAAGCCATCAGTACCAGCGCCTGGACCATCATAAGCAACATTAGGTGCACGACGCACACGACGTTGGCCTGCATTATAAACCCAAGCTTTACGTGCCTCTTTAACTTGATCAATAGTTTCATGCACTAATAATGCTGTACCGGTTAAACGTGAAGGAGCAGTAATTTCTTGTAAATAATAGAATAAAATATTGTCATCTTTATCGGCATCACGGCCCTCTTTTAAAAACTCAGGCCAAACGAGTTGATCATTCATTTTTACGGGCACAAATGAACCATTTGATTGCACAGGAATCGTGGTTAAAAAGCGCTTAGCCGTGCCTCCTCGATAGCGAGTAATATGATTCCAAATGACTTCTGAACCATTTTTAGCAATTGGAAAAGGGATAGCAGTATCGAAATTTATAATCCCATTGCCCGATTGTACTAACTCGGCAGTAGTGGCATTTTTCTTTATTACACCATATAAATCATCTGAATATGCCGCTGTACGCTTTGTTTTATAAATAGGCATTTTATAATCAGCATATTTTTCAAACATAGCGATTTGGCCAGGGCTCAAATTATTTTTGTAATCACTATAATTTGCAGACGTAATGACCATCAAAGGCTTATCTGCTGAGAAAGGATGTGCAGGTCGTCCTGAGTCTTCACTTTTTGTTGAGTTTTTACTATTTAATCCACCGGTCCAAGCAGGAATAGTGCCTGCGGCATTTGCAGACATTACAGCACCTAACGGTGTTAATGTTGTACCTAACTTGGCTGCTTCTTCTGGGCTAACTTTTGCTAAAACTGAGCTTGATGCTATGGTTAACATCAGTAAACTTGCTGTAGTTATATATTTTTTCATTATAATTCTCTTTTATTAACTTATCTCAAACCTTCATAAGTAAAGGGCCTAGATTAGTATGAAATGCCGAAAGCCAACGAGATTAAATCTTTATCTTCTAAAATATTGTGGCTACCACCTGAGTAATTGTTATAACCCAGTGTTACTGTATATTTTTGCTGATATGCGGCTTGTAAAGAAAAGCCTAAGTTTTTCCGACCTTCATGAAATTGTTGCCCCGGATCAGGTGAATAACCGCTAACATCGTGCGACCAAGATAAAGTCGGCTTTAACGAAACGCCAGCAAACACATCAGAATATTCCCAAACACTACGCAGACGATATCCCCACGCACTATCCGTGGTGTAACCATCACTACGACAGTCGCCAGATAAATTGCCGGCAGCAACTAAGTTAGTACAATTTATGCCTCCACCGGCATCAAAATCGCCTAAACCAAACACTGAATTTCTGCCATAATTTTGGTTTGAATCTTCAACACCATCAGTTAAAATTACGCCGAATTCTGCGATAACAGTAACACGTGAGGCTCCCATAGCATTATCAAAGAACTGAATTGCAGTCACTTGGAATTGGGTAACATCAAACTCGTCCCAACCTTTTGCTTCTTGACCATACCCTACACCTGTAACTCTTGAGGTGTAACGTAAAAAAGGCGCTTCAGATAACACACCATTGAGAATTTCAGGACCACTGATTTGCACTGGAGTATCTGGTTTGTAAGAAAGCTCACCTGATAAGGCAAAGCCAGAAACATTAGTAGCGAAACTTAAACCATAAAACTTTAAATCTTCAGGAAACTCAATATTGTAAGCTGGGTTTAATGCCGCTAACGCTCCACCAGTAGGATCAAATGCCTTAGGGACAAAAACAGGGGTAGCGTCACCAGTGGCAAGTGGAATACTGGTTCGTATAGCATTAATTAACGGTAGGCGCGAATGAATGTTCATATAATACAAACCAAATTCAGTATCATTTAAGGCTTCTGAATAATAACGTGCAGCTAAGCCATATTGACCTCCATCATCAGGTTCACCATCGGCTTGTCGCTCTGCAGCTAAACCAGCGGCTAAACCCGCTTGATCACCTAATGGGCCAACGGAAACAAAGTTACAGCCTGTAGCGGCAAAATCTGCTCCTGAAAAATAGGTACCACAACCATCAATTTGAGTTTTTTCCCACTCATATTGATAAAAAGCTTCAACACTGAGGTTTTCGGTTAAACCAGCATTGACGTAAAGCATACCGACCGGAAGAATACCTTCTTTTAAATCAGCACCTGGGCGTCTTAAAGCAGCGACATCAAATGGGTTTGATGAATTCATACCACCTTGTATAAATGTACTTTCTCCCCAACTAACCACTTGTCTACCTAAACGAACATCAACTGGGGCGTCACCTATATCAAATGAAGCATATACGTAAGCATCTAATAAGGTTATACCTGAAAACTTAGTGTTATCTTCAAAGCCATCATCACTTAAAGGGGTATTAGGCGTGTAACCATTATTAGAGTTACCATGAGGAACATCTTTATCTTTAAGGGCATAGTCATACCAATATTTTACCCGGACAAAGGCACCAAAATTATCTTTGCTTAGCTGAATATCATGCACACCTTTAATTATCTGCGAGTATGCATCACCTTTTTCATAGTTTAAATTACCGTCATCGGTCGTCGATGTACCACCAGTTCCACCATTGGTTTTACCAATAAAGCGAGGATCTGCATCGCCAAGACGCCAACTAGATCCAATATCTAATTGTGAGTTTATTTGCAATAAAATATCTTCGTTTTCACCTAGGTTAAAATCAACAGCATGCGCTGAAGACGTCCCCAAAACCAAGGCAACCATCAAAGCTATCGGCTTGATTTTATAGTTATTTTTCATCATATTATTCGCCTGTTTATTGTCTAGTAAAACATAATGTAATAGTAGTCTCACAATTACATTACGCCAATGATTTAAATAATATTTCGCTAAATGTGCCAACCTATTGTCATTTCGTGCAAATCTCGTAGAATGGGAAACCTTCAAAAATTTGGGCAATGTAGTGCAAGATTATTACTCAACATTAACTGGCTGGATGATCCCCATTTCAAGAGTTATGGACGCCCATAACATTGATATTGCTAACGCGTTAAAAGAATGTGATATTTCGCAAGATGTAATGACAGATCAAGAATCTCGTATTGCTGCTGAAAAACTTACCCATTTACTTGAATACTGTAATAAAGCACTCAATCGTCATGACTTTTCTGTATTAGTGGCGGAACAATTTCATCCGGGGATGTTTCACGCCTTGGGTTACGCTATGATGTCGTCAAATACCCTTTACGATGCCCTAGAACGTATAGCTCACTATAAGCGAGTCGTGTCAAATACATGCCAATTATTTAATCATGAGCGCAATGAACAGTTGATTTTCGAAATGGATGTTTTCACTTATGAATCAACTAACCGCCCTATTTTATCTCAAACAACTGTAGAGACATTTTTAGCCACAATTATTCGCTTTGCGCGTGAGCTTGTTTCGGCAGATTTTGCACCATTAAAGGTTTGTTTCTCGTATCCAACCCCAAACCACGACTTAACATACTTAACTGACTTTTTTAACTGTGAAGTTGAATTTGATAGTAGTCAAACCTCGATCATATTTGATTTAAAGCAAAGCCAAGAAAAATTACTTTGTGGCAACCCTTTAATAACGCATAGCCATGAGAAAATGCTTGACGAGTTTATGGCCAGAGTCGATAAAAATGATTTAAGCCATACAATTAAAAACAAAATTTTTGAATTATTACCACTTGGCGCACCATCACAAACTGAAATTGCAGAATACCTTGGTATGAGTTTGCGAAATTTACAACGTAAGTTGCATGATCAAGGTACAAGTTATAAAGAAATTTTAGAAAGTACACGTAAAAAGTTAGCGATGAATTATATTATTCAAAAACATTTAAGCTTAAGTGAGATTGGCTATTTAGTAGGTTTTTCAAGTGTCGGTAATTTTAATCGTGCTTTTAAACGTTGGACAACTCAAACCCCTGGGGACTATCGACAAGGTAGTAACTCTCCTTAAAAGCCCAAGAAATAACTAACTCAGCGACACCAACGCTAACAAGCTAAATCATTGAAGGTAGTAAATATAAATTAATTTATTACTCCCTTCTTCCACATCTATAGTTCAAAAAAGCCGCAGATAAAAGTATCTGTGTTGCAAAGATAATCATTTGGCACGTTTAACACCTCTCAATTATTTTTTTTTCATCAATACTAGTAAGTAGACATATTCAACTTATTAGGATTTTTATGCGTTTATCCCATATTACGTTCGGCGTGATAAATTTGTTTTTGCTAACTCATATTAATCTCGCCGTGGCAAATAGCAGCTTAGATCTACTTGAGCTTCCCGCAAAACAAAGTTCTTTAGCAAGCAAAAGTGTTTTAATGGCGATAACACCAGCGCAAGGTGCCGTGTTAGCCGTTGGCGAGCGTGGACATATTATAAGTTGGAAAAATAAAGACGACTGGCAGCAGCAGCAATCACCTGTTAGCGTTTCTCTCACCAATGTAACGATTCTATCTGATGGAAGTAAAATAGCGGTTGGCCATGATGGTGTTATTCTAAAAACTGAAAATAACAGCAATGTATGGCGTAAGGTCTTTACAGGCGCAGAGTTAACAAAATTGAAAATAGCGCAACTCACTAAGCAGCAAGCAGCTTTAAAACTAGTAATAAGTGAAACACAAGATGAAGATTTATTAGAAGAGCTAACCTTCCAACTTGAAGACTTTGTCTTTGCACTTGAAGACAACCAAATTGAATTAAAATCTGGACCAAATAAACCGCTATTATCTGTAACCCGAACCGCTAACAATGTAATTTTTGCTAGTGGGGCATACGGAACATTACTGACCAGTAAAGACCAAGGTAAAACTTGGACTTTAATCAATAAACGACTCGATAACCCCGACAACTTTCACCTTAACTCCATTATCTCCACTACCAATGGTCAGCTTTATATTGTTGGCGAAAATGGCATGGGCTTTCACTCTGCTAACCAAGGTGAAACATGGTCTACGATGGTTATGCCATACAACGGCAGCCTTTTTGGCATTATTGCTAACCCTGAAATACCTGAGCAACTTGTTGCATTTGGTCTGCAAGGTAATTTAATGATCTCACTTGATGGTGGCGAAAATTGGCAACACAAAAAGCTACAGACTAGCGCTAGTTTACTGGGGGGCGATTTTTCTAAACAGGGTCAAGCCTATTTAGTAGGTCATGGTGGGTTAATTGTTGATTTTTCACCTGAAAGCCTACAAACATTGCGTATTAATAAACACCCCTCAGGCGCAGCACTTTCAAGTGTATTAGTACAAGAAAATTCATTAGTTCTCGCCGGACAATTCGGAATTTCAACTTGGTTACTTAAGAAGTAAGGGCAAGCTTATGTCAGAGAATAAAACCGTGCATTCACCGACCAAACTAGAGCAGCTAATAGAAAACTTTGTTTTTGGTCATCGTGCATTAGTGATGGCAATCGTTGTGGTTTGTATCGCTTTGTTAACCATACAAGCCGTTAAAGTTAAGCCTGAAGCTAGCTTTACGAAAATGATCCCTGGCGACCATCCGTTCGTTAATAATTTTTTAACCTACCGAAAAGAACTGGCGGATTTAGGAAATGTTGTTCGTATTGTGGTTGAAACTAAGCAAGGTGATATTTTTAATGCTGACTTTCAACAAACCTTAAAGCAAGTCACTGACGAAGTTTTCTATATCCCCGGCGTAAGTCGTGACGGCCTCAAATCATTATGGACCCCTAATGTGCGTTGGCAAGAAGTCACCGAAGAAGGCTTTGTCGGCGGCGCTGTTATTCCAGATGGTTACGATGGCTCTGCCCAAATGATTGAACGGGTTAAAGCGAATATCTTTAAGTCAGGCCAAATTGGTGTTCTGGTGGCTAATAACTTCCAGTCAGCGATTATTTTAGCGCCCTTACAAGATATTAATCCTGAAACCGGCTTGCCACTTGATTATCGAGAGCTATCTTCAATTTTAGAAGAAAAAATACGCGACAAATACAGTAGTGATACGGTCACTATTCGTATTGTTGGCTTTGCAAAAGTGGTGGGCGATCTAATCGATGGCGCTTTACAGGTTGTCGCTTTCTTTGTTTTAGCCGTAGTTATTACCTTTGTATTGTTGTGGTTTTATTCACGCTGTATACGCAGCACAGTTTCGGTGTTAGTTTTCTCAATTTTTGCCGTATGTTGCCAACTCGGTATCCTAAATTTACTTGGTTTTGGTATTAATCCATATTCAATGCTGGTGCCCTTTTTAGTCTTCGCCATTGGTGTTAGCCATGGCGTACAAATTATCAACTCAATTATTCACCATAGCGTTACCGGCGCTAATAAAATTGATTCAGCCAAACTTGCTTTTCGTTCACTCTACATTGCCGGTATTACCGCTTTAGTAAGCGACGCTATTGGTTTTACCACTTTAATGGTAATTGATATCGAAGTAATACGAGAATTGGCCATCGCGGCGAGTATTGGTGTTGCTATTATTATTGTTACCAACTTAATCGCACTGCCTATCCTCATGAGTTACATCGGTGTTTCACCTGCCGGTTTAAAATACGCAGAAAAGTCTGCGCATAAAACAGGGATTGTTGAACGTTTGTTTAAAAACTTTGCCAAGCCTCCACTAGCAAAAATTGCGATAGCGATTGGCATAATCCTTTTTGGCTTGGGACTTTACTTCTCTCAAGCCATGCAAATAGGTGATTTAGACGCAGGTGCACCGGAACTAAGACCTGATTCACGCTATAACTTAGACAATGCCTATATTGTTGATAATTACAGCACCAGTACCGACCTATTTGTCATCATGGTGAAAACTGAAGTTGAGCAATGTGCTCAGTATCAGAATCTAGTGTGGGTTGATCAATTCCAATGGCACTTACGAAACGTACCCGGTGTTCAAGCGGTAAAATCTGTTGCTGATGTATCTAAATTTGGTCTATTTGGTATGAATGAAGGTTCACTAAAATGGTATGGCTTAAATCGTAACCAATTAATGACCAACGCTTCATTATCAAAAACACCGCAAGGCTTGATGAACAAAGATTGTTCAATGGTGCCGGTACTGGTGTTTCTTAATGATCATAAAGCACAAACTCTCGACAATGTTGTCAAGGCTGTCGAAGAGTTCAAAGCTGAAAACCCAGTTGATAATATCGAATTTCTCATGGCTGCAGGTAACGCAGGGATAGAGTCCGCCACTAATATGGTGATTGAAGATGCACAAACTGAAATGCTAGTTTGGGTATATTCAATCGTTATTATTATTTGTTTGATCACTTTTAGAAGTGGTCGCATTGTGATTTGTATTATCACCCCACTGCTCTTAACTAGCATTATGAGCCAAGGTTTAATGGGCATTTTAGGTATCGGCGTAAAAGTTGCCACCTTACCCGTAATCGCTTTAGGTGTTGGTATTGGTGTTGATTACGGCATATATATTTTCAGTAAGGTTAAAGAAGCGCTAAGCCAAGGTAAGTCGTTATACATGACCTATCGTTACGCGTTAAATCAAACAGGTAAAGCCGTTGCTTTTACCGGCATAACCTTAGCTATTGGTGTAGCTACCTGGGTATTTTCACCAATAAAATTTCAAGCTGACATGGGTGTATTACTCACTTTCATGTTTATTTTTAACATGTTAGGTGCGCTAACTCTCATTCCAGCAATTGCATGGCTACTCAAGATAGGTTCTAAAAAGGATAAGAAGTAATGACAGAAATAATAACAAAAACGGCACTAACAGATACTTTTTTACAACAAAGAGAATACTTTGCCAGTAATACTTATCCAAGTTATCAAGAGCGTATAAACGACTTAGTAAAATTAAAGGCAATGTTAATCGATAACCAAGAAGTCTTTATTAATGCTATGAGCCAAGATTTCGGCCATCGCAGTGCAGCGGATTCAAGAATAGGCGATATTCTCACTACGGTTATGGGTATTAACTACGCGATAAAAAAATTAAAAAAATGGATGAAACCTGAAAAGAAGCATATTGGGATTTTATTTCAACCCGCTACAGGGCAAGTGGTTTATCAACCGAAAGGCGTTATCGGTATTATTGCTCCATGGAACTACCCTTTGTTTCTTACTTTAGGGCCATTAACAACAGCACTAGCCGCCGGCAATACGGCGATGATCAAGATGAGTGAATATACGCCTAAAACCAACACCTTGTTAGCCCAATTAATTGCTGATATTTTCCCCCGCAACAAAGTAGCGATTGTTTGTGGCGAGTCTGATATGGCGGCAGCTTTTTCAAGTATCACTTTTGATCACCTATTTTTCACGGGATCTACATCGGTAGGAAAATTAGTGATGAAAGCCGCTGCTGAGAATTTAGTCCCTGTTACCTTAGAATTAGGAGGTAAATCTCCTACTATTATTGATAACGATATTGATATAAAAACAGCTGTTAGCCGACTGATTTTAGGTAAAACCCTTAACGCCGGACAAACCTGTGTTGCACCTGACTATATTTTTTGCCCTGAAAATAAAGTAGCTGAACTAACTCAAGCTTTTCAAACGGCTTATCAAAGCATGTACCCTAGCATTGATAAAAATGACGATTACAGCTGCATAATCAATGACGGTCAAAAGTCACGTTTAGATGGCTTATTAGCCGATGCTAAAGCGCAAGGGGCAACCATAACACCTTTATCAAAAGGCAGTGATGATAGTACTTGTAGAAAAATGCCTTTAACGCTTATTACTGATGTTAATGATGATATGACCGTTATGCAGCAGGAAATTTTTGGTCCGCTATTACCTATTATTGGTTATAAAAATATTAGCGATGCTATTGCTTATATAAATAGTAAACCACGCCCACTTGCGTTATATATTTGTAGTTTTAACAAGTCATTTCAACAACAGGTTTTATTGAATACACATGCAGGTGGTGTTTGTATCAACGACGCTGCGTTTCATGTGGCCGTTGACGACTTACCTTTTGGTGGCATTGGCGCTTCAGGCATGGGGCAATATCACGGCGATGAAGGTTTTAAAACTTTTTCACATGGAAAGGCCGTTTTATCACGCGGAAGAATTAGCTTCGGCTCATTACTATTCCCACCTTTTGGTAATAAAATTCATCAGATTTTATTTAAATTTTTCATTCGTTAATTGACTTAGTGAATAATAAATTATTTACTCAGCTTTAAGTTTTAACTTACTTTGCTTGTTCAACTTACTTTCAATCTAATACGCAGATAGTTGCTAAAGGAAATGACATGACTAAACCTTGGATGAAAAATTATCCAGAAAACGTAGCGCACGAAGTCGATTTAACTCGCTACAGTTCTTTAATAGATTTATTTCATAAAACAACCACTAAGTATAATCAGAACGTTGCCTTTAGTAACTTTGGTGCTGAGCTTACCTACAAGCAAGTCGACGAACTATCACGTGATTTTGCTGCTTATTTACAACAAAAACTGGGTATTGCTAAAGGTGAGCGTGTCGCCCTAATGTGCCCAAATACCTTATGTTTTCCAATTGCTATGTGGGGCATATTACGCGTCGGTGCGGTACAAGTTAATGTTAACCCTTTGTACACCGCTAGAGAATTAACCCACCAACTTAACGATGCTCAAGTTGAGACTATTATTATATTTTCTCAATCAGGTAAAATGCTAGCTGACGTGCTTGATAAAACCCCTATTAAAAACATTATAACCGTAGATTTAGACGACTTAGTGGGTAAAGGCTTGCCTTGTCCACCTATCGACCCACGCTTAACAAATATCACGAAGTTCACTGACGCTTTAACACAAGGTGAACAACTTGAATTAACAGAGCCAGTCCTAAACCATAATGACCTATTGTTCCTACAATACACAGGCGGCACAACAGGTTTATCAAAAGGCGCAATGCTGAGCCATGGCAACTTAATTGCCAATATTTTGCAATACCAAGAGTTTACTAAAAATCATATCGACTATGGTAATGACATTGTTATCACAGCAATTCCGATGTATCACATCTTCGCATTGATGGCGAACACGCTAGCATACTTCTGTTTTGGCGCTAAGAATGTTTTAGTGACTAACCCTCGCGATATGGAAAGCTTTGTTGAAGTTTGGAAAAACACGCGCGCAACAACATTCACAGGGGTAAATACCTTATTTAACGGTTTATTACATACCCCAGGATTTGATCAAGTTGACTTTTCAGCGCTGAAAGTATGCGTAGGTGGTGGTGCAGCAGTGCAACAAGCTGTAGCAGATAAATGGCAAAAAGTTACTGGTGCTAGATTATACGAAGGCTATGGTTTATCTGAAACATCACCGGTCTTAACCTTAAACTTTGGTAATAGTGATCAAAGCGAATATATTTCAGGTATTGGTGTTCCTCTTCCCGGTACTGATATTTCAATCCGAGATGACTACGGCAATATAGTCGCCGATGGCGAGTCTGGTGAATTGTGTGCAAAAGGTCCACAAGTAATGCAAGGTTACTGGAATAATGCTTCAGCAACTGATGAATGTATGACATCTGATGGCTATTTTAAAACTGGCGATGTGGCTTTACTAGACGATGGCGGTTTCTTCCATATTGTAGATCGTAAAAAAGACATGATTAATGTTTCTGGTTTTAATGTTTATCCTAATGAAATTGAAGCAGAAGTTGCCAAAATGCCTGGGGTATTGGAGTCGGCTTGTATAGGTGTACCTGACGATAGAACAGGCGAAGCTGTTAAGCTTTTTGTGGTGAAGGCTGAACAAAGTATTACTGAGCAAGATATTATCGATTATTGTCGTACTGGGCTTACCGCTTATAAAATACCAAAACATGTAATATTTATTGATGAAATACCCAAGTCTACTGTCGGAAAATTATTACGAAGAGAATTAAGATAAAGTGTATTTATATTAAAAACTTACCTGTAGTACTTGTTTTTTACGGGATGAATTTTTTTCACCTGTTAAATGAATTTATCTCGTTTGCCGCTGGAAATAAATAACTCTAAGATGAACTTGTTTTTGGATCTTCCCCGATTCGACACAACGTTTTTACATAGTTAATTTGTTTCATTTCAAGGACATCTTTTGATGTCCTTTTTTTTATGCTTTTTTTGACGTTAACTTTAGGTGTTAACTGCTTCGAGTAAATTTCATCGAATACCTCCCATATACATATAAATATAAATATCTAACCCATTCAACTTTCCTGAGTAATTTAGTCAAAAAAACATGGTAAAAATAGACCGTAATTATTTGTTTTAGCTAGATTAATATAATTCACCTGTAAGATGAAATTATCTCGTTTGTCGACAGTAAAAAATGCCTCTAAGATGAACTTGTTTTTGAGTCTCCCCCGATTCTACAAAACGTACTTTACATAGTTAATTTGTTTCATTTTAAGGACATCTTATGATGTCCTTTTTTTTATCCTTTGATTAACGACAATATTTTGGTGCAGGTACACTATTATGGTGCACGCAAAAGCCTCATTTAGATTCACAATAAAAATAAACTTTTTATATACAACAACTTAAAAGTCGGCTTGAGTTTTGCATTTAAGCGTTGTCTTAATTAAAAAATGTAAACTATGTCTATCCAAACTCCTATACGGGGTCTTCGCTCATTTTGCGTAGCCTCAAAATGTTTAAGCTTTAAACATGCAGCATCACAATTATTTTTAACACCTTCAGCCGTTAGCCATCAAATAAAGCAGCTTGAAACACAATTGGGTATCGTTTTGTTCAATCGAGGTACCCGAACTATCGAGCTTACCAGTGCAGGAAAACAATTTTATCAATCGATTCAGCCGATCATTACTCAATTAGAATCGACTATAACCGAATTCACCCAAAAGCAACAAAATCAAACTATTGTCATTAGTTTGCCTGAATTTTTTGCGAGTGAGTTATTTATTCCTCGCCTTTCACAATGGTCTGAAAGCAACCCCACCATTAATTTACAACTTGAAACGGTCAAGTCAGGAAGTGAACCATCACAGTCTGCAGATTTATCAATCGTACTTGCTAATGGCAAACCCAACGCAAAAGTAGTACAAGAGCTATTTCCTATTCGGTATGCTCCTGCATGTAATAAAAGATTGTATAAGAAATTAAAGAACACCGGCTTTGCCGCCTTAAAAACCACACCATTAATTTTACATAGATCTCGCCCTTGGTCTTGGCATCAATGGGCTGATAAAAATAACATTGATGATTTCGATCCTAAGCAGATCATTCAGTTTGATAGTATGTTTGGTGTCGCAAGAGCTGCACAACAAGGAATGGGCATAGCACTGGTGCCTTTGCCAATGAGTAAAGCCTGGTTCAGCGAGGAACTATTAGTAAAATTATTTGACGAAGAATTAAATACCAATGATAAATATTACCTTATTCAGCATGAAAATATGGACAACCATACAGAGCTAACTTTATTTGCCAAATGGGTAAAGGAAAATTTTTCAATTTAACATTTACACCAAACACTCAAGTGTTGAACGCCACAAATAATGATAGGCGTGTCAGGGAGCAAGGAATTTAACATCTTGGTTACTATTCATGACGCGTCTACTATTTAATAATATTTTTTGCCACAATAACGGTCATAGATACTTTAAAGTAAGGTGGCTGATCCTCCGGCAAAGCAGTCATTAGGGTAAATGTATTTAAAGACAACAACTGCCACTTTGAAGACGTTAGCTTTTGCTAGTTTTTACTGAAAAATTCGGTATCTTTTGATCTACAGCGGACATAGTTGAACAGTCAATCGTGTGGATTTTTGCCTTTTGTAATTTTTTAACTTTTTAACAGCATGGCTGCTTATCTCTTATGTTGATAGGCACAAGTTACTGTTGAGTGAGTGGTTTGAGCAACCGATTAGATTGTTGGATTGTGAATTACAGGCAATAAAAAAGCACCAATGAATGGTGCTTTATGGTATTCAAAATAACTAAATACTATTTCTTAAATCTTCTTGATGCTAAACCCATAATACCTAATGCGAAGATGGCAAGGGTTGAAGGCTCTGGGACTTGTACTGAATTGTCAAATAATGCGAATGGAGTATCACCAGAAATAAAACTAGAGTTTTGGTAAAATCCATTTCCAGATGAGACATTTGGTATTCTAAAGTCCATACCAAGACCATAAAAACTCAACTCATAATTACCAGCAGATAAATCAAGCGATGGAATGTCAAAGTTAATATCATAGAAAGGCCCGGAAGGGTGCGATGAAATACTATTTAATGACGCTGAATAATCGCCACTGTTCAATGTCTGAGTGTATAATTGTGCTCCAACACCAGATCCTGCTAAAAAGTTAAAAATAGTGAAGCTAAAACTTCCGTCAAAATTTCCAGAAGTTAGTCCCATCTGGAAGAATACATCTGTTATTGTACTGTCAGAGGCTAGAGTGAAGTCATCATAAATCTGAAATGATCGAACATTACTTGTATAATAACCAGTATCAGCATTGTTTACACCGACACCATTATCATAAATCAAGCCCGCATTAGCAAAACCACTAACACTTAAAACCAAACCAGCAACTGCTGCTTTTAACATTTTTATATTCATATTTATTTCCCTTGTAATACATTCCTTGAAATAGAATGGTATTGTTTTTGTTGTTTCTAACTGTATATAGCACAAATTATACCAAATCATAAAAACCTTTTTTTTTCAGTGTGATAGCTGTTTTTTAGGGTTTATGTAATTCAAATATGTAAAATTATCTGACAATTTTAGAATCATAAGCTATCGGGTTGTTTATATTATTTTAACAAGTAGCAATTACTACCTCGCTCTCAAACAATCTTGTATAATCCGTACACTAAAAAACACCTGTAACACCATTGATTCTCAGAGACGCATATGACCGTAGAACAATTCGACCCCAGCACCAGCAATTCAGCCGCAAGCCAAACAACGACTTTAGACATTCCATCTAAAATGATTTAAGAGCAACATCAAGAAGTTGTTACCTCAGCTAATGCAAGCCATGAGTCATATCGCGCTGCAAAGATAGGCTTCGTCAGTCTCGGCTGACCAAAGAATTTAGTAGATTAAGAACGTTTGTTTATTTATGGCAATGACCACTAGGGCTTAATTAGCCAAATCTCCCTCAATTATTCATTACCATTAAGGTCAGCTATACAACATTAAGCTGACTGTAAATAATCCTGATATTTGAAATAGTTAATGTCGCCTCTGCGCACAAAGTGATCTTTAAATCTAGTAATTCCAACGACAGTACTAGGCTCGAAGCTGACATTATTTTCTTTCAATTTGTGACGTTATTTGTAATTTTTTCACGGCTTTTCAATCTTATAACTATAATTTTTTCCCCAAATCCAGCTACAACATCGAAAATAATTAATACCTCTCATCATTTGTGAAGGTTTATATTAGGTTTTTATAAAACCTTATTCGCTCACCCATAACCTGTGAACTAACCCTTCATTGTCTAAATTAATAGCTGCTTTTTCCATCGAAATAACGGGTTAAACTTGCACCTTTAAACTATTGAAGTACAAGTGAATTTTATTCACTTGATGGGTGTATTCTAATCGTTTGTCAGTAAGGGAACAGATCTTTATATTTATGCTGTATCAACTTGATACGCAACTAATATAGAGAAAGCATTATGAAAAAGACTATTTTAACAAACACACTATTAGCCACTTTATTATTAAGTACTAGCCATGCAACTTTAGCCAGCGACTCGATATTTCAAGTTGCGGTTGTTAAAGGTGCTACCGGCACTACTGACTTAACTGAAGGTAAAGTAGAATCTGGAATAAAGAAGTTAACCGCTAGTGAAAAAAACCAAGACTTTTATGCTAATAAAATGAATTTATGTGTAGCTTACTTGCAATCAGATTTTGCGCATAGCAATAAGTCAGAGTCAGCCTGCACTGAAGCTATTTCTAGCTTGGAGTCGGTAAAACGCCAAAGTAATAAAGTTCGTTACTTAACTGCATTAAACTATAGTAACCGTGGTGTAGCTCGATATAGAAAAAATCAATTAGAAGCGGCATTAACTGACTTTGAACTTGCCGTTAAAATTGATAACAACGAAATTACAGTAAGTAACTTACGAAAAATAAAGCGACTTTTACCACTTGAGCAAGTTGAGTCTACAACAGAGTTATCTGATTAATACTCACACTTCACATAATAGGAGTTTTACATGATTGTTAATTTAACAAACACACTCAACGAAACCATAAACTTTTTAATTGACATAAAACATATCTCAATTAGTCAGTGGGACGTTGAATAATATAAAGACATTATTCATTATGATAGCTTCTCTACGTATCAGCAGTTTAATGAATAATGTCACCCTTTCATTAACAATGCAGCTAAGTAAAAGCCACAATTGATAGCTTAGCTGACGTTGATATCGATAAAAAAACAGCTAAATATTCACATTGACAAGACAAGTAAAAAATATAAAGAGTAATTCATACCTCCGCCTAAAAAATCAAAGCTGACAAAGCATTGGGTATTCAACGTTTTTTTGTGCATAATGAACACCCTTCAGGTTTATTTTCAAGTTTCTCAAGGCTCAACAAGTCCGCTATATGATAAAAGACATTTCTAATTTACAGGTAAAATTACAAACCTTAATCGCAGGCCAACAAGGCTTTTATTCTCAGGGAAAAGTCGCTGACTACATTCCGGCCTTGGCAGAGGTAAGTGCAAAAAAAATGGGGGTTTGTGTCACCACTATTGATGGAAAAACGGCGGGAGCAGGTGACTACCAAGAACCCTTTTCGATACAAAGTATTTCCAAGGTATTTGGTTTGGTGATGGCAATGAACCGTATTGGCGATGACTTATGGCAACGCGTAAATATGGAGCCATCAGGACAGCCTTTTAATTCTATTATTCAATTAGAATGGGAAAAAGGTATTCCAAGAAACCCGGTAATAAACGCCGGCGCATTATTAGTTGCTGATGTACTAACAAGCCATTTTTCTGCAAGTAAATTAGCTTTTTTAAGTTTTATGCGAAAACTAGCACATGACGATACTGTATTTATTGACAATCATGTTTACCAATCTGAATTAGCACATGGCAATAGAAACGCAGCATTAGCTTATTTGATGAAAAGCTTTGGTAATATTCAAGCTGAAATACCTGAACTATTAAGTCATTACTTTACCCAATGTTCGGTGGCAATGAGTTGTGAACAGCTAGCAACTAGTTTACTTTTTCTAGCAAATAAAGGCGTTGATCCACTGACTAATACAGTCATTTGCACTCCAAGAGATGCACATCGTGTTAATGCTATATTATCAACTAGCGGCATGTACGATCAATCGGGTCAATTTGCTTTCTCTATTGGTTTGCCAGCTAAAAGTGGCGTCGGTGGTGGCGTTATTGCCATTGTGCCTAATTATGGCGTTATTTGTACCTGGAGCCCCCCTTTAAACTCTTTTGGTAACTCTGTTATCGGCACAAACTTAGTAGCGAGTTTGGCTGAAGAGTTGGGCTTGTCTATTTACCATTGATTTGCATGGTTGTATTTTTTGGCAATAATTCAAACACTAACTCAGCAAGATTTTGTGTATAGTACTGATAAGCCGTTGGATGATAGTTACCCGATAACTTATTCATAAAACCATGCAAGTATTCGCTTTTATCTAGAGTAACCGTTGGTTTTTCTTGCAACAGTAAAGCCATTTCCTCAACTGAAAAATGCGACTCTTTGCTAGGCAAAATTAACGTCATGGGTATTTTCGGTGTTAATTGGGTCATATGCCGAATTTGGCTACTATAAAAACAAAAAGCGGCTGAGCAATGATCAATTTTACTTTGAGAGCATAATTGCCAAACGGCGCTCCCCCCAGCACTAAACCCCACCAATATTTTAGAACCAGAAATAGCTGAAACTTGCTGTTCAAGCGCTTTTACATAACCAGCTAAGGTAACATGTTGAATAAAATACTGATATGCCGCTTGTTCACAAAGAAATTTGCTCATGCCATGTTTATAAGGCCCAATTAGGTGATATTTAACATCGAGTGAGTGATTTTCGTTTAATAGCTTTTCAATATTCGCGCTAACCTGTCGACATAAATGGTTAAACTCATCGGTAACGCCAAAAATATCGGCGACAAAAATTATATTCAACACTCTCTCCAATAAGCTCCGGCATTAATTTAGCTAAATATTTACATGTTATTTTGCAATTTGAAAGCTCAAATGGGCTCAGCACTAGAAATAGCAGACGCTACCCGTTAGAATCTAACGCATAGAAATTTTAATCATCAGCTACGAGACGAATTCAGATGGGCAGAGCATACCAAAACCGTAAATTATCAATGGCTAAAACTGCGGGCCAAAAAACTAAAGTTTATTCAAAATACGGCAAAGAAATCTACGTATTAGCGAAAAATGGTGGTGTAGACCCCGATGGTAACCTTTCTTTACGTCGCACTATTGAAAAAGCGAAAAAAGATCAAGTTCCTACTCATGTTATTGAAAAAGCATTAGAAAAAGCTACAGGTGTTGGCGGCGAAGATTATGTTGAATCACGCTACGAGGGCTTTGGCCCGGGCAATTGTATGGTAATTATTGATTGTTTAACCGATAACGGTAACCGAACTATTAAAGATGTTCGTCAATGTTTTACCAAAACTTATTCGAAAATTGGTTCATCAGGCACAGTTTCTCACATGTTTGACCATCAAGCTGTTTTCGCTTTTAAAGGTGAAGATGACGAAGTTATTTTAGAAAACTTAATGATGGCAGATATCGACGTTACAGATGTCGAGCTTGAAGACGGCATTATTACTGTTTATGCACCGCATACTGAGTTTTTTAAACTGAAAACTGAGTTTGCAGAAAACATGGCTGATGTTGAACTTGAAGTAGAAGAAATTACCTGGGTACCTCAAACTTATACTGAAATTTCTGGTGAAGATGACTTAGCTAATTTCGAAAAATTCATCAATATGCTTGAAGATTGTGACGATGTACAAAATATTTATCACAATGCTGAGCTTCCAGAAGAATAAGCACAAGATAAATAACTAAAATAAAGGCATCAACATGATGCCTTTTTTATATTCAAAATAAATGGTATTACAGCACGCTATTAAAGTTCTGTTTATTTCACATTAATTAAAAAGGCTAGTTATGATTGATTTTCGTTCTGACACGGTAACAAGACCCAGCAAAACAATGCGTAATGCGATGGCAAACGCAGAAGTAGGTGACGATGTTTACGGAGATGATCCTACCGTTAATGAACTTGAATCTTGGGCGGCTAAGCGCCACGGCTTTGCCAGTGCCATGTTTTGCAGTTCAGGCACACAAGCAAATTTATTAGCCTTGATGGCACATTGTCAACGTGGTGATGAATATCTTTGTGGCCAACAGGCACATAACTATATGTTTGAAGGTGGTGGTGCGGCGGTTTTAGGCTCAATTCAGCCACAGCCAATCGCTAATGAAAAAGACGGTACGCTATGTTTTAAAAAACTGGCGGTAGCAATAAAACCTGATGATTCTCATTTTGCTCGCACCACATTACTGAGCATTGAAAATACCATTAATGGCAAAGTGCTACCTTTAGAATATATGGCCAAAGCACGCACATTTACGCAACAAAATAACTTAGCATTACATTTAGACGGTGCCCGCGTTTATAATGCTGCCACGGCATTAAATGTTGATATTACTGAAATTTGCCAACATGTAGATTCAATGTCGATATGCTTGTCAAAAGGCCTTGGTGCACCAATAGGGTCAATATTATTAGGTTCTGAGGCGTTAATAAAAAGTGCTAAACGCTGGCGGAAAGTACTTGGTGGAGGCATGCGCCAAGCCGGTATTATCGCCGCAGCTGCCAAAATAGCACTACAACAAAACCCACAAAAATTACAACAAGATCATGATAATGCAAAATATTTGGCTAACGCTTTAAATCAACTGCCTAATGTCTCAGTTAATCTAGAGCACGTTGAAACTAATATGGTTTTTGCAACCTTTGCTCAAGAAGTCGATATAACAGGCCTAGTGGCACAGCTTAAAATGGATGGTATATTACTAACCACTGGCAACCCAATGCGACTCGTGACACATCTAGATATTGATAAAGTAGATATAGATAATTTTATTGAGCACTTGATGAGCGCTTTAGCATAGGTTTTCAGCTCAAAAAAGTTAATTTATTACAATTTGAGTGATAGAGTTTATATTAAGAAATGTCGGTGAAACTTCTGTTCAAGATTTTAGTGTTAGCTTTAATTTTTACAATTCCACCGATATAACCTTATTTTGTCAGTTTCTCAATCATGGTATTTACGGCTGTTAAATGCTCAGGGTTGTTATGACACATACCCTGAAATACAGCGCAAATATCAAGAAAATCAGGTAATTCAGTGCGTTGTGCCAATTTCATTAAACGCTTTGTTAACCTTAATGAAGCGACAGGCTTAGCGGCCATTTCATTGGCAAGTTGGTTCACTTTTTCGATGAGATCTTCCGGTTCGACAACCTCTAAAACAACACCTATTTCTTTAGCTTCTTGTGCATCAATAACACGTCCAGTAAAAGTTAGCTCTGCTGCTTTTTGATATCCAATTAAGCGTTGCATAAACCATGCCCCACCATCACCTGGGATAATACCTAAATTAACAAAAGTTTCACCAAACTTGGCTTTGGTTGAGGCAATTCTAATATCGCACATATTGGCAATATCGAAGCCTGCGCCAATTGCAGGGCCGTTTACAGCCGCAATCACCGGAACTTCCAGTTTATGTAGTGCTAAAGGTATACGTTGAATACCTTCTCGATAACGTCTTTCTAGTGCTTGTACATCACCAGAAAAATCGCCAGCGCGCTCAGCCATATCTTTTATATTGCCGCCCGAAGAAAAAGCAGAGCCAGTACCTGTGATGATCAGCACTGCTATGTCAGGGGTTTTATTAATCCATTCAACCGTGTTAACAATATCATCTGCTATTGCGGTGCCCGTTAATGCATTACGCACATCGTGACGATTAAAGGTCAAAGTAACTACGTTATTACTGAGCGTTAGTTTACAGTCGACCAACTTAGGATGTGTATTCATTTTTACCTCATGATGCAGTTTTATAAATGATTGCAGTACTATAATTTTTCAGACACTTTGACTTGTTGCCAAAACGCTTCGAGTTCATCTAGCGTGTGTTGCTCTATACTTTTATCGGCATTATTCACTTGTGCTTCAACACCATGAAAGCGTTTAGTAAATTTATTATTCGCTTGGCGCAATAACGCTTCTGGATCTTGTTTAGCATGACGACATAAATTAACCACGGCAAACATTAAGTCACCTAACTCTTCAGCTAAAGCGTTGTCATCACGATGCAATTCAGCTTTAACCTCTAAAACTTCTTCTTCTACTTTAGCAAAAACATCATCAATATTGTCCCAATCAAAACCGACATGCGAACAGCGTTTTTGAATTTTTGCCGCTTGTGATAACGCCGGTAAATTACGTGGAATATCAGCCAATATACTTAAATTAGTGTCTTTGTTTTTTTGCTGACGCTCTTTGGTTTTCTCATTTTCCCAATTGGCTTTAACTTCGACATCTGATTGAAAGTCACTGTTGGCAAAAACATGTGGATGACGGCGAATTAACTTTTCACAAATAGCACTGACTACGCTGTCAAAATCAAAACGTTTTTCTTCCGCGCCAAGTTGGCTATAAAACACCACTTGAAACAGTAAGTCACCCAGCTCTTTTTCCAACTCAGTAAATTCTTCTTGTTCAATGGCGTCAGCTACTTCATATGCTTCTTCAAGCGTATGAGGAATAATAGAGGCAAAAGTTTGCTTTAAGTCCCAAGGACAACCCGTTTCAGGATTACGCAATTCAGACATGATCCAGCGCAGTTTTTCTATTGAGGGTTTATCGTTCAACATTATTTAATATCCTGATTATTTACCTTAAAGGTATGTACGTATTACTTTTTGTAATTAGCGTAGCATCCAACTTCATCATAATAAGCAACTATATTACATTCATTAGCGTTTACATATTGGCAATTCGTGATTGTTCATTTTTTGTACTAAGCTTGTAGGGTGATTCAAACATGCAGTAGAAACATAAACTTTACAAAAGGAATATAAAGATGAATAAAGCTATCATTGTTAGTTTAGCTTTTGTGTTAACTGTATTGCCGTTTATAGCTGATGCAGAAGAACGAAAACCTAAAAAGTTAGCAAACGTTGAATATCTATCTATCACTTATACCGATTTCAAATCCGGAAAAGCCGATAGAGCGATGGAAATTATCAAAGAGCATTATTTTCCAGCATCTAAAACAGCTGGAACTCCAGTACCTTATATTGTCAGGCTGCAAAGTGGCGAATGGGATATGATTACAGCATGGACGTTAGAAGAGGGTTATTCATCCATGGAGTGGGAAATATCTGCTGATGGGATCAAGTGGATGCAAGCTTTTAACAAACAAGAAGGTAAAGAAAAATCAAAAGAAATTAGAGATGAATTTAATAGTTTAATCCAAAGGAGCAATCACGTAATAGGATATCATCCTATTGATATTAAATAATTAATTTACTGTAAGTTCATGCCCATCTTTACTTTACATAAAGTTAGATGGGCGATATTAAGGCGTTCATTTATTTCATAGTTTGATAGTTTAATAACTGACTATAAGCGTTTAACTTCAGTAACATCATCTAACTGATTCAATTTCGCTAATAATCGCATTAACGCTTCATTATTGGCCACTTCTACTTTGATTGTCATGCTCATACTTTGCTTGGCGTTATCAGTGTTACTTTCAATACCAATAATACTGACTCTTTCATTAGAAATAATCGTCGATATATCTCTCAGTAAGCCCTGGCGATCACCGCCAATAATATTAATGCTAACTTGATAATTTTTATTGCTGCCTCCGCCCCACTGCACTTCAACTTCACGCTCAGGTTGTTGGTTAAGCGAGTTGGCAAGTTGATCACAATCAACCCGATGCACTGAGATACCTCGACCTTGGGTGATAAAGCCTAAAATTTCATCGCCTGGTACTGGCTGGCAACATTTAGCCATATGGGTCAACAAGTTACCAACACCTGACACGGTAATACCGTTGCTATCGCCGGCTTGTGTATCTGTTTGTTGCGGTTGACGAATTAAGCTTTGTGGATCAATTTCCACTTCAGGCTTTGACTTTTCATCTTGCTGTTGTAAGCAATGAACCACTTGCAACAGGCGAGTATTTCCGGATCCTATCGCGGCAAAAAGGTCATCGTTAGTGGTTAAATTAAAGCGCTCTGTCGCTACTGACAAATCAACTTTGGCTAATGACAAGTGTAATTTACCTAGTGCTGTTTCTAGCATTTCTTTACCCGCAGCGAGGTTTTTATCTCGGTCGAGTAAACGAAAAAAATGTTGAACTTTAGCGCGGGCTCTAGAAGTATGAAGATACTTTAAGCTCGGGTTTAACCAATCACGACTAGGATTTAAAGACTTACTACGAAGTATTTCAACTTTATCACCGGTACGTAAGGTGTGAGTAAAGGGCACTATGCGACCAAATACCTTTGCACCAATGCAGCTATGACCAACATTAGAATGAATATAGTAAGCAAAATCTAATGGTGTTGAGCCACTCGGTAAATCGACTACGTCACCACTGGGAGTAAAAACATATATACGGTCTTCGAACACTTGGCTACGTAATTCATCGAGTAACTCGCCACTTTCTGAGACATCTTCTTGCCACTGTAAAATTTTTCTTAACCAACTCACTTTTTCGTCAAAGCCTGAAGTTTTGCCGCTAGCATTACCTTCTTTGTAACGCCAATGTGCAGCAACACCTAACTCGGCATCATCATGCATTTGTTGGGTTCTAATTTGTATTTCTATCGCTTTGCCTTCAGGGCCAATTACTACGGTATGAATCGACTGGTAACCATTGCTTTTCGGCGTAGCTACATAGTCATCAAACTCTTTCGATAAGTGATTCCAGCTAGTATGCACTAAACCTAATGCGCCATAGCAACCCTGTAGTTCATCAACAATAATGCGCACCGCTCTCACATCAAATAGCTGTTCAAAATCCAACGACTTTTGTTGCATTTTTTTCCAGATACTATAAATGTGTTTAGGTCGTCCATAAACACAACCTTTAATACCCGAAGATTTAAGCTGCTCAGATATATTATCAACAAAGTCAGTCATGTACTGTTCTCTGTCGAGCCTCTTCTCATCTAGCTGCTTAGCTATTGTTTTATAGACTGTAGGGTGTAAATAGCGAAACGAGAGATCTTCTAATTCCCACTTTAACTGCCCAATACCCAGACGATTAGCTAAGGGTGCATAGATATTACTGGTTTCTTTCGCTGCTAGCACACGGGTTTCTTCGTCGCTATTTTTCACTAAACGTAAATGACATAAGCGTTCTGCCAATTTAATAACAACAGCACGAACATCTTCAACCATAGTCAATAACATGCGGCGCACATTATCAATTTGATTAGCGCTAACTTGGCTTGACTGTGATTGCTGTAAGGCTTTAATAGCCTCCATTTGGCTCACGCCTTTGCAAAGCAAGTATATTTTTTTAGAAAAATTTTCTTGGATGTACTCTAGACTAATACAGTTATATTCATACAAAGGACAAATAAAAGCGGCACAGAGTGAGTCTGTATCAAGGTTTAACGCCGATAGTATTTCAACCATCTCTAAAGATTTAGTTTGACAGGGAGTCGTATCATCAAATAAACCGTTGACTTTCAAATACAACTTTTCTAATGCTGCTTTCTTGTCATTATCTAATTCAAGCGCATCAAGCCATTGTTCAAAACTAGCTTTTGACATGTGATGCGACTTACGTACAGAAACCATGGAACTCCCTACCTCTGATTCAATTTTTATACTTGCGTTATAAGCTAAACATTACCATAGTTTCAACATGCTTTGTTTGTGAAAACATATCCATTAAGGCAATTTTTTCAATTTTATAACCGTGTTCAATAAGTAATTTTGCATCACGCGCTAAAGAAGCAGGGTCGCAGCTAACATACAATATCTTATCGACTTTAAAAGTAAGTAATTGTACTAACGCTTGATAGCCTCCTGCACGAGCTGGGTCGAGTAAAACCTTAGTATATTTTTGTTTTACCCATGACTGGTTTTGCCAATCGCTATTTAAATCGGCTTGGTAAAAGTGACAATTACTAAGGTTGTTTTTCAGGGCATTTTCTTGCGCCTTTTCAACCATAGATTCAACTCCCTCAATGCCAACAACGCTATTAACTTGTTGTGCTATCGGTAAACTAAAGTTACCTAAGCCACAAAACAAGTCTAGCACCACATCGCTTTCATCAAGTGCTAACCAAGCTTGAGCTTGCTCAACCATTTGTTGATTAACCAGATGGTTTACTTGAATAAAGTCATGCACAGTAAAACCAATATCTATGGTATCTGTCAAAGCGTAGTTTAAAGCTTTATTTTCGAGTAATGGCAAAACGTTTTTACCGTCATCAAAGTATACTAACCAGCCATTTTTGTGAGCAAAGCTCTCCCAGTGTTTTTTGTCTGCCATGGTAATGTTAACTAGTTGTCGAACGACCACTACCTTTTCATTGGCGGAAATAACTTCAACATGACCCACAGCATTCTTACCTGACACTTTGGTTAAAACAGCTTTGAGCTCGACAAAAATATCAGTAAAAGCTTCAACCAATACTGGGCAAGACTTAATTTCGGTTAAATGGCTACTTTCGCGCTGACGAAAACCAATAATAGGCTCTCCGCGCTTATTGTATTGCACACCTATTCTTGCTTTGCGTCGATAATGCCAAGGTTCGCTAACAATAGGAGGTTGCCAAGGTAAATGATCATTCAGTGTCTGACGTGAAAATAATTGCGTTATTTTGTCTTGTTTATAAGCGAGCTGTTGCTGATAAATCATATGTTGCAAGTTACAGCCCCCACATTGAAAGTAATGACGGCATTTAACTTCAGCGCGATCTGCACTCGCGGCAATTACATTTAATAACTTCGCTTTCGAAAACTTACTTTTTTGCTCAAAAACTTTCACTTCAACCGTTTCATTAGGTAAAGCACCTTCAATAAAAATAGGTTTTTTATCATATAAAGCAACGCCGCAACCTTGATGATCTAAATGACTTACTTTCAAAGTTATGTGTGATTTAATATTTGTTTTTTTGGGGCTTGCTTTAAAAAAATTTGCCATAGCGATCTTAGTTTGCCATTAAAGAACAGCATAAATTAGCTTTTAGCTGTCATAGTGAACGATTATCTATTTGGTATTAGTCTCAATTGTGCCATTATAGCGTTATTAACTTAAAGATTTCACACTAAAGTTCAGCAAAAATATGCATAAAATAAGCCTGAAAGAATGGGTAATTTTACTTACAGTCTTTCCGACGGTCATACTCAGTTTAATTATTGCCGGCTACTTGTCTTATAGTCGCTATAGCGAACTTGACCAGTTTATTTACCAGCGTGCCACCAGTATTATTTCTCCACTTGCTATCAGCAGTGCTGAAGCATTAAGAGAGAAAAAAAGAGACAACCTAAGAACTTTAATCGGCTTTAGTCATCGTAGCCAATCTGACATTATCAAAAGCATTGCCATATTTACAAACGACAACCAAGTTTTTGTTACCAGTGCATATCACGGAGATACGCATACTTTGCGGGTAAAGCCAGGACAAGGTTTACCCAAACGAATACAGTATGACGATTACGATAATTATTTAATTTTTCGCGCCCCTATTATTGATGAATTCACCACTCAAAACCTTGCCACAGCTTCCAACATGAATATTGTGGGTTACATCGCAGTTCAAATTGACACCAGTACCATTAAATATGCACAGCAACAGTTGTTAATTACGGTATTTTTTATTTTACTCGTTGGCTTTATTATTAGCACACTGTTTGCATTAAAACTCGTTAACAGTGTTACCCGCCCAATTTCATCAATGGTTTTAGCCATAGATCGTATAAGAGAAGGTAAAATCGAAAGCCGTATTAGCGGTCAACTTGTAGGAGAGCTAAACTTTTTAAAAAATGGTGTTAATGCCATGGCTCAATCACTTGGTGATTATCAAGATGAAATGCAACGTAGTATTGATCAAGCCACGATAGACTTACGTGAAAGTTTAGAGCAGTTTGAGATTCAAAACGTCGAGTTAGATATTGCCAAACGCAAAGCTCAAGATGCCAACAAAGTTAAATCTGAATTTTTAGCCAATATGAGTCATGAATTACGCACCCCGCTTAATGGTGTAATAGGCTTCACGCGACAGGTATTAAAAACACCACTGAGTGATACACAGCGTGATCATCTGCAAACGATAGAACGTTCTGCGGCTAGTTTGCTCTCAATTATCAATGATATTTTAGATTTCTCTAAGCTTGATGCAGGTAAGATGATTATTGAAAACATTCCTTTTTCAATACGTGAATCTGTTGAAGAAACGCTGACCTTACTCGCGCCTAGTGCTCATAAAAAGAACATTGAATTATCGTTGCGTGTCAGCCCACAAATACCCGACTCGCTTATTGGCGACGCCATGCGAATAAAACAAGTCATGGTTAACTTAGCCAGTAATGCCATTAAATTTACTGACAAGGGCGCGGTTGATATCAATTTAGAAGGTAACGTTATTGATAATAATCTTTATAAAATCAGAGTGACAGTTCAAGATACCGGTATCGGTATTCCTGGCCCTCAACAAAACTCGATTTTTGAAGCGTTTGGTCAAGGTGATAAAAGTGTTACACGAATTTATGGTGGTACAGGCTTAGGATTGGTTATATCACAACGTTTAGTGTCAGAAATGCAAGGCAATATTGGTTTTGAAAGTATGGAGAGTGAAGGTTCTACCTTTTGGTTCACCTTCCAGTGTGAGTTAAACACAATACCAACTATGCAGTTATCAGCACCAGAGAGCCTCATCGGTAAGTCAATACTATATTATGAGCCACATGCAGCAAGTCGCTTAGCAACTACCGAAATATTAGCAAGCTGGCACATGCAAACAAAATCGATTAACCAGCGAAGCGAATTAGACGAAATACTAAAAGATAAAACAGCCCTCTCTTCATTTGACTTTGCATTAATAGGTCACGATGTTACTCCTGTGGCACTTAATGAAGCGAAAAGTTTATTATTTGCCCTTAAAGATATTATTCCATCAGTGCATCTAGCGATAAATAGTAATTCACCAAGCCTATATGAAGCCCTAGTTTCAAGTGGCGCTAAAACCTGTATTAGTAAGCCGATAACAGTACAACGTTTAAGTAAAACATTGGTACCTTCAGCAACTATTCAAGGTCATAATCTCATTGAAGTATCAGAGCAAAAAGTACCGATCAAAGTACTCGCAGTAGATGATAATGAAGCCAATTTGAAGCTAATAAAAGAACTATTACTTGAACAAGTTAGTGATGTAACTACCGCGATTGATGGCGCTGAAGCGGTAGCTTTATGCCAAAATGAAAAATTTGCTATCATCTTCATGGATATACAAATGCCTGTACTTGATGGTATTTCCGCATTAGGTATTATTCGTCAGCAAACGCTTAATGAACAAACCCCCATAATAGCGGTTACTGCTCATGTATTTGGCGAAGAAAAAGATAAAATACTCAGCAATGGCTTTAACTCGTTTATCACCAAACCAATAGATGAAGCCATGTTGCACCATAATATTTATGAGTATTGTGATTCGACTCTACTTGCTAATCGTCCAAAGCCGGTTATACCAAGCTTTGAACCTATCTCCAGTGCTAGACCAAAAATTATCGACTGGAAACTCGCCCTACAAAGAGCAGGACAAAAACAAATATTAGCCAAAGACATGTTTGTTGGTTTGGTTAATAGCTTACCTGAGAGCAAACTCAATATATCTGAAGCACTTATATCTCAAGATATTGAACAGTTGAAAGTGCTGATACATAAGCTTAATGGCGCATGTTGTTATTCTGGAGTTCCCAGTTTAGGAAAAGTAACACATGAACTTGAAACAGAATTAAAAAGAGGAATTGGCTTAGATGATTTACAGCCAGAATTTTTTGAATTTTTCGAACAAATAGATTTGGTTTTAGAGGATGCTGCAGACTTTATTAAAAAAATATAATACTTATATCAATGATAAAAACATAAAAAACAGCAGTAAATAAATTATCTAATTTTTATATCGGGAGAGGTATTAATATCACCATCTTCAGTAATAACAGCCACGCCAGAATTACACATTAGCACCGCTAAGCTGTGACCTTCATTATTGCGAACGAAGCACAACTCATATCCATATTTTCCAAGACTACTCGCTGAAAATTTTTGTGCTAAAGATAGCTTCGACCACCAGACTGATCGCTCAGGTGGTTCTTCACGTCTATCTACAATTGGGTACTTTTGCGTCTCCATTTTAACTCCTGAATCTACAGCCACTGCTCAAAAAATTCAATCTGCGTAATTAAAGTATAGAACATTAATGATTGCAAAGACTAAATTTATTCTCAAGTAAGGTAAATACTATTCTAAATTGCGCTCTGGTCAGTATTTATTTTGATAGCACAACAAAGGCAGTAGCATATTTAACTTCATCTGAAAGTGAAATATGCCACGAACTTGCCTTTAGTTCATTGGCTAACGACAATGCTTGTAAAGTAAGTTCAAGAGTAGGCTGACCCGATGCTAACGACACGATTTCAAAATGTTGAAACGACACACCATTAGCGATACCAGTCCCCAATGCTTTAGCTGCAGCCTCTTTACCTGCCCAGCGCTTAGCAAGAAACCGTTCAGGTTGTTTCAAGGTTAAATAATGGTGATACTCATTATCGGTCAAAATCCGCTTAGCTAAACGTTGCTGTGCATTGCTAGACATTTTAGCGATGCGACGAATATCAACAATGTCAGTTCCAATCCCAACTACTGACAACTTAGTAACCTCGACAGTAATACATTAAGACAAACCACGCGCTTCGAGCATTAATTTTTTCATATCTCGAATAGCTTTGTCTAAACCATCAATGACAGCTCGAGCAATAATGGCGTGACCTATATTCAGTTCAATAATTTCAGGTATAGCGGCAATAGGCTTAACATTAAAATAATTTAGGCCATGTCCAGCATTCACTTTTAAGCCTAAACCATGAGCGTACTCAATGCCTTCGACTAAACGCGCAAGTTCTAATTGCTGTTCTGCTTCAGTCGCAGCTTCTGCATATTGTCCTGTATGAATCTCAATATAAGTTGCCTTACTGAGCAGCGCTGCATCAATTTGATCTTTGTCTGCATCGATAAATAAACTCGTTTGAATACCTGCGTCGGCCAAACGTGCAACAGCAGCGTTTATTTTATCTTGTTGACCAGCAACATCTAAACCGCCTTCTGTGGTTAATTCTTCTCGTTTCTCTGGCACTAAGCAGCAAAAAACTGGTTTTACATCACAGGCAATATCCAACATTTCATCGGTAACTGCCATTTCAAAATTCATACGAGTATGCAAGGTTTGCTTTAATACATAAATATCACGGTCTTGAATATGGCGACGGTCTTCACGTAAGTGCACTGTAATTCCATCGGCACCGGCATGTTCAGCAACTGAAGCCGCATAAACAGGATCAGGATAGTTAGTGCCACGCGCTTGTCGTAATGTGGCAATGTGGTCTACATTTACGCCTAATAAAATATCATTCATATTCAATCTCTTCTTATATTCTGGTTTATATTTGAGCATTTGAAATTGCTAAATGTTTCATGCCTATACTTTACATATTGTTAGGTTTTTTTACTAAATAATTTTCGACTATTTAAGGGGACACCGTTAAGTAAATGATTTATAACCTGCCGCATTAATCCTTTAAATGTACTCAGTATTTCAGGACTTGATAAGTCGTTTTGGGCAATAGCTAATAAGTGTAAACGATCATAACAAGGTTGTTTTAAAGCAGTGTACGCGGGAATGAAGCCTTCATCAGGCAAATAATAAAAGCCTTTGGCGCTATGTTCAAACACTAATGAAAAATCAAAAGAAACACCTAACTCTTCCATTAGCATCAATTCAAATTCTCGTAAACAAATCTCAATATTACTCGACTGGGCTAAAGCCTGCAGGCTAGATTTATATTGATGAAAGAGCTCATCACAAGCAATGTTTTCTCCCAGTAATTTAACCAATAACTCGTTAATATAAAATGCACTGAATAAGGCATTTTTTTTCAACAAATAAGACTTTCCTATTGGCTCTACACGAATTAAATTTTTAAGGTTATGTTGCCCTTTTAAGGTTACATTAATTGGCAAAAATGGCTGTAGTAAAGCCTTACGACTAGATTTAGTTGAATGCCCCACATAACTCAGCGCCGCTAACTTACCATCGTGCTCGGTTAACAAATCAACTAATAGCTGGTTTTCTCGATAAGGGCGTGTATGAAGTACAAAAGCTGACTGGGTAATTTCTTGCATCTACATTCCAAGTTGGTTCAATGGGATCGAACTGAGCACTCAGTGAGAATTTTGAGGTTGAAAACAAAAGTTGCTTAGTACCTGAATGAGCCTAAGCAACTATTGTTTATTGATAATAACTCATGACAATGAAAACTATAGTAAGCCAAATTGTTTAAAAGCTAGCCTGAGTAATCGTCACCGTAACCTAAACTTCTAAGAGCGCGTTCGTCATCTGCCCAACCTGATTTAACTTTGACCCAGGTTTCTAGAAAAACTTTGCGTTCAAATAAATTTTCCATATCGCGTCTTGATTCTTGGCCTATTACTTTTAGCTTCTCGCCTTTATTACCAATAACCATACGTTTTTGCGTTGTTCTTTCAACTAGAATTAACGCATTGATATGCAAAATACCTTTATCGTCAATCTTAAATTGTTCAATTTCAACCGTAGTTGAATAAGGTAGTTCATCACCGGTGAAACGGATCAGCTTTTCACGAACAATTTCTGAAGCCATAAAGCGGCTTGAACGATCGGTAATATAGTCTTCAGGAAACCAAAAATCGCCTTCAGGTAATGCCTTGAAACAAATCTGCTTAATAGCATCAACATTCTCACCTTTACTGGCTGAGATAGGCACAATATCAGCAAAGTCATGCATGGCACCTAGTTTTTGTAGGTGAGGCAGTAAAGTGTCTCTGTCTTGAATATTATCAATTTTATTGACCACTAAGACACAAGGCGCGCCACTGTTTTTAATTTTTGTTAGTACCATTTCATCATCAGAGGTCCAATGCGTACCTTCAACTAAAAACACGACGGTTTCAACTTCTGCTAAGGTAGAGCTTGCCGCACGATTCATCAAACGGTTAATGGCACGTTTTTCTTCTGAATGTAGACCTGGGGTATCAACTAAAACCGCTTGGTTATTACCTTCAGTTAATATACCTAATATACGATGACGTGTAGTTTGCGGCTTACGCGAAGTAATACTGACTTTTTGGCCAAGTAAAGTGTTAAGTAATGTCGATTTACCAACATTTGGGCGGCCAACAATGGCAATAAGACCGCAATAGGTTTGTTCTGTAGTCATGATTAAATTATCAACTTTATTGTCAAAAAAGCTACTTAGCTTTTTCGATTAATGTTAGCACCTTCAAAGCAGCTGATTGCTCAGCTTTACGTCGGCTAGTGCCTTTAGTAATCACTTCATTTTCAAGTACACTGGTTGTGCAGCGCACCGTAAATTGCTGATTGTGTGATTGCCCTGTGGTATTAATTACATCATATTGCGGCAAAGGAATTTTTCGTCCCTGCAAGTATTCTTGTAAACGTGTTTTTGGGTCTTTTTGTTCATTGCCGGGTTTTATATCGGCTAAGCGCTGTTCAAACCAACTAAGAATAAGTGCCTGACAAGTTGGTAAATCTGAATCTAAGTAAACAGCGCCTAAAATAGCTTCAATAGCATCTTCAAGTATAGAGTCTCGTCTATGACCACCACTTTTAAGTTCGCCAGGACCCAATATCAAGTATTGACCTAAATCGAATGCACGTCCAACTTCAGCTAAAGTGACTCCTTTTACTAAGCTTGAGCGC
This sequence comes from Colwellia sp. 6M3, assembly GCF_014077595.1. Lineage (NCBI taxonomy): Bacteria > Pseudomonadati > Pseudomonadota > Gammaproteobacteria > Alteromonadales > Colwelliaceae > Colwellia > Colwellia sp. 6M3. The sequence goes on from NZ_JACGWF010000024.1 coordinate 38,271, forward strand.
ATACGTGTTAAATCGCCCTCTGCTTGCTTTGGAAACTTTTGAAACAAAGACTCAGCAATAACAAAACCTAAAATCGAGTCACCTAAGAACTCCAGTCGCTCATTATGAGCACCTTTAGCACTTCTGTGTGTTAACGCTTGTACTAGTAATTTTGGCTCTTTAAAACTGTAACCAATTTTTTTTGATAGCCGCGCAATGGCGTCAGGAGTATGTAGCACAGTTATTCAATTCCACCAATTCGAGAAAAACGCACATTGGTTGGTATCCAACTTGGTAAAAAGCTATCAGCCGGGCGATCAAAATCAAAACTCATCCAAATAGCTACAGCTTCTCCAACTAAGTTTTCCTCAGGAACAAAACCCCAAAAACGTCCATCTAAGCTGTTATCACGATTATCACCCATTACAAAATATTGACCTTTAGGTACAACAAATTCATTATTTTGAGTGCCACTTTGTCTAAAGTAGTGTTGAACACGCGGTAAAATCTGCTCATTCACTAATAAGTCATGTGTTTTTTCACCCATGGTTGAGGTGTAGCGCGATAACGGCATACCTTGATCGTTATAATCGGTTTTGTTTTTAAATGTTTGCACTATTTGTTCAAAATCAGGACATTTATCATCTGTCGCTAAACAAGAAGGCTTGATATATAAAATTTTATTTTTATAAATTATTCGATCACCCGGCAAACCAACGACACGTTTAATGTAATCAATTTGTGGATTTTGTGGATATTTGAATACCACAACATCGCCACGGTCCGGCAGACCAACTTCAATAAACTTATTACGCGCTACAGGATCACGTAACCCGTAGTTAAATTTATTCACCAAAATAAAATCGCCATCAAGTAAAGTTGGCATCATAGAGCCAGACGGAATTTGAAAAGGTTCATAAATAAATGAACGCAAAATAAGAACAAAGGCAATAACCGGGAAAATTTGCACTGGGGTATCAATAAAATAAGGCGCTTCAAGAATTTTATTTACTACGTCATCACTTAAATCACCATCGCACTGGGCTTGAGCAGAGACTAAGTTGAGCTGTCTTTGTGGAGCAAAATAAAATTTATCTGCTAGCCATACAATACCGGTAATTACGGTAACTATGACTAAAAATATTGAAAAGTAAACTGCCATATCATTCCTATCTTTTAGTTTTTAAACTCAGTTCAAACTAACTCAGTAAATGACTTACTTTGACATTTTTATTTTGAAAAATGGTCAAGTAAGTCATGAATATTCTTAAATTAATTATCCAATTTAAGTACAGCTAAAAACGCTTCTTGAGGTACTTCTACGTTACCCACTTGCTTCATTCGTTTTTTACCGTCTTTTTGTTTCTGCAATAGTTTTTTCTTACGCGAAATATCACCACCATAACACTTTGCCGTTACGTTTTTACGCAACTGCTTAACTGTTGTACGAGCAATAACATTGTTGCCAATTGCTGCCTGGATAGCGATATCAAACATTTGTCGATGGATTAATTCTTTTAATTTCTCAACCAACATACGGCCACGAGGAACTGAATTAGCGCGATGCGTGATCATAGCTAAAGCATCAACTCTATCACCGTTAATCATGACATCAACACGTACCATGTCTGCTGATTGAAAGCGGATAAAGTGGTAATCTAAAGAAGCATAACCGCGACTGGTTGATTTTAACTTATCAAAAAAGTCCATCACCACTTCTGCCATCGGTAATTCATAAGTTACCGCAACTTGATTACCGTGATAGATAATATCTTTTTGCACGCCACGCTTTTCAATACATAAAGTAATAACATTACCTAAATGTTCCTGCGGGACTAAAATATTGGCTTGTACAATTGGCTCACGAATTTCTTCGATATTGTTAGTCGCAGGTAAATCGCTTGGGTTATCAATAGAAATAACGTCGCCGTTAGTACAAGCAATTTCGTAATTCACGGTTGGAGCAGTAGTGATCAAGTCAAGGTCATATTCACGAGCTAGTCGCTCTTGAACAATTTCCATGTGCAACATACCCAAGAAACCGATTCGAAAGCCAAAGCCTAATGCAGATGAGTTTTCAGGCTCAAAAAATAACGATGCGTCATTCAAGCTCAGTTTGTTCAATGCATCACGGAAATTTTCATATTCGTCTGAACTGATAGGAAAAATGCCCGCGTAAACTTGTGGCTGAACTTTTTTAAACCCTGGTAAAGCTTTGTCAGCTTCTTTTTTTAGAATGGTAATGGTATCGCCAACAGGAGCACCATGTATTTCTTTAATGCCCGCAATAATAAAGCCTACTTCGCCAGCTTTTAATATACCGGTATCTTTTTGTTTAGGCGTAAAAATACCAACTTTGTCGATAATATGGTTTTGTCCAGTCGACATAACCACCATTTTATCGCCTTTTTTAACTTGCCCGTTCATGATACGAACTAAAGACACTACGCCTTGGTAGTTATCAAACCATGAATCAATGATAAGTGCTTGAAGTGGTGCATCAGGGTCGCCTACCGGAGGGGGTATATTTTCAACGATCGTTTCTAATACGTCTTCAATACCTACGCCAGTTTTAGCTGAACAAGTCACAGCACCCGTTGCATCAATACCAATAATATCTTCAATTTCTTCACTAACGCGTTCAGGGTCAGCTTGTGGTAAATCTATTTTGTTCAAAATTGGAATGACTTCTAATTCCATTTCTAGAGCAGTATAACAATTCGCTACAGTTTGAGCTTCAACACCTTGACCAGCATCAACAACAAGCAAAGCACCTTCACAAGAGGCCAAAGATCTTGATACTTCATAGGAAAAATCAACGTGACCTGGTGTGTCGATAAAGTTAAGTTGGTAGGTTTCACCGTTTTTAGCTTTATAGTCCAAAGTAACACTTTGTGCTTTGATGGTAATACCGCGCTCACGCTCGATATCCATAGAATCAAGTACTTGCGCTTCCATTTCACGTTCTTGTAGACCACCACAATGTTGTATTAGGCGATCTGATAGCGTTGATTTACCGTGATCAATATGGGCGATAATAGAAAAATTTCGAATATGTTTCATAAATGGGAAGTCAAATAAGCTTGTAGTTAATTCAATAATGGCGAGATTTTAACGAATTTAGAGCGTTGGGGCTATCTTTTGTTGCGAATCAATCGGTGATTTCTGTAATTGCGATGTTTTGATATTCTCGGCGAAGAATTTTTGGAGCAAGTTTTTCACACATTGCACTTTTTATTTGTTGCTTTTTCGCTAATAAAAAACCCGAAAAACCACCAATAATACCGAATATAATGGCGAAGATTTCATGAGGTAATACGGCGTTAATCACAAGCCACTGTCCAAACCAAGAAGCCATAATCAAGCCTAATAGCGGCCATAAATAAACTTGCCAAGCCGATTGTAATAATGCGCTTTCATTTAACCCTAAAATAACATTATCACCGAGCTCTAACGCTAAAGGTGACTTCAGCGTTAAGGTAAGTTTTTTTTGTGGAAATGCTTTGGCGACTTGGCCACTGCCACAATTGTCAACTTGCTGACAACCGCCACAGGCTGACTTAATTAAACTTGTGACAGTTACATTATCATTGTCGATGTCAACAACAGTCGCTTTTTCTTCAATCATGGTGCAGCTTTTGGTGTAAAAACAACGGAGTCAGCAATCGCTTTGGCCGTTTTCGCTGGGATTTTACCCACAACGCTTATTTCAAAATTATTAACCACTTGGTTTAACACAACGGTTGCGCCGTCCATTACGTAATCTGTTGCTCGCTGCCTTTCTTCACTTTGGCTGACATAAACTGAAACATCGACTAAGCCATCGTTAAAAAGCATAAATTCAACCGGTATTTTAGTCGCTGACATGCGATGACGATTAGCGTTCAATCGTGTAAAACCTTCAGGTAACCATTTTACTTGCCATTGCAGAACTTGCTCTTGATAACCCTCAGGTATTTCGATCACTGTCGGTAGTGTAGTTTGCTGCAACTGCATCAAGCTTTCACTTAAATCATCGGTTATATCTAAGTGTGTAAATTGTATTTGTTCTAAAAGCTGCCCGGTACGATTAGCTAACGCTAGTTTAAGCAACATACCCGTTTTTTGATCCAACCAAAGCCAGTGGCCATAGCGATAAACGTCTTTAGATACAATACGAATTAACTGTGCTGGTCGCCCTAAAACTCGACTACGTCCTACTGAAATAAAATCGTAGGTTTGTGCAAGTTGAGTTACACCTTCTCGTAAAACAGCAGGTATTGGGCCCGTTATTTGTTGTGAAGAAACCGAATATGGAGGTGATTCTGGCTCAATATAGCTAACAATATTGTGTTTACGTAATACATCTCGACGTGGGCCATTTAAAAGTGACAATACTTCTAATTCATTGCCACTTTCATCCACGCCATGAAACCAATGGTAGGGCTCGGCTTGATTATTTTTAACTACAACAAAAGAAGTGCTAAAGTTAAGGGTTTGTAAGGATGTTGCGAGGCGTTCAAGCCATGGTTCAGCTTGTTCATTTTCATTGGCTGCTACTGATGTGCTAATGGTAACCAATAGCAGCAGACTTGATATTAATTTCATTTAGCTGATTCTTCAGCCTTATCTTCTTGAGTTGATGAAGTGGCATCAACTGAGCTTAATTTAACTTGTTGATGATGATCAGACAATAGTGCTTGAAAACGTCTTTGTTGTTCAATAAAAGCTTGTTTTTCACTGGTACGGCTAGTTTGTTGAAAATTTAAACTTACCGGTTCTGCAATACCACCAAACGGCATAGTTTTTACAACCTGACTAGCGGGTAGTAAAACATCACTGTCTGCAGAGTTTTGCTGAACACCCATAACCATTAGACCGGCAGCAGAAGCTGCAATGGCCATTTGACCAAACGGTTTAGCAAACTGAACAACTTTCGCTTTTAGCTTGCCAACAACATTATTACTTAAACGAGGGGCTAAAATTGTAGGTTCATCTGCAATAGCTGAAGCTATATTTGACGATAGGTCAAGATTGATAACATCAGAAGTTTCTCCGCGCATGACATCGCCCATTAAATGGTAACGTTGCCATGTTGCTGACAAGTGTGAGTCATTGAGTATTTCGTCAAATAATTCATCTGCTTGCTGATAACTATCAACAACCGACGATACATTCTCAAATTTATTTTCACTCATAAATATACCTTCAAAATATAACTTCTCATTTATTACTCAACAAAAATCATTAAGTAAAACTATATTTGCTATTGTCGCAGTAATTATTCCTGCAGCAATGGCCTGATTTTTTTATCTACTGCGTCACGTGCCCTAAATATTCTAGAGCGTACGGTACCAACAGGACAATCCATAACCGTTGCTATTTCTTCGTAGCTCATCCCCTCTAACTCTCTTAGGTTGATTGCAGTGCGCAAATCTTCCGGCAATTGTTCAATGGTCTTAAACACGACACTTTTAATTTCAGCGGTTAATAATAATTTTTCTGGTGAAGCATTTTCCCGTAAGGCTTCACCTGAGTCATACATTTCTGCATCTTCAATTTCAATATCTGAGCCAGGAGGTTTACGTCCACCAGCTACTAAATGATTCTTCGCACAGTTAACAGCTATGCGGTATAGCCAAGTATAAAAAGCGCTATCGCCTCGAAAATTTGGTAAGGCGCGATAAGCTTTAATAAATGCTTCTTGTACTATATCAGGTACATCACTATGGTTTTTAACATAGCGTGAAACCAAATTTGATACTTTATGTTGGTACTTAGTTACCAGCAGGTTAAATGCGTTTTTATCACCACGTTGCACCCGCTCAACCAACTTTTGGTCAACGTTCTGTTCGCTCATTTGAGCCGTATCTCCTACTCACCATTATTTAACTTATCTACAACTGGTTTACATCTGGCTCGTGGCAAACGCTACAAGTAGGACTAGCCTTGTGCTAAAAAGTTCGATAAATATTAAAAAAAACTAATTTTTATTTATAAAAATAGTTTAGTACTGTTTTGTAACTGCAATAAAAGCTAATATTGAGCTATCAATTATTGTACCCCAATTTCAAGAATATATGAATCAACAACACAATTGTGACGTTTTAATTATTGGTAGTGGCGCCGCTGGATTATCTCTGGCACTTCATTTAGCAAAAAATGCCGATGTTATCATCCTAAGCAAAGGGCAAATCAATGATGGCTCAACCTTTTATGCTCAAGGTGGGGTTGCTGCTGTATTCGATGAAAATGACAGCGTTGCTTCTCATGTTGCGGACACCTTAATAGCTGGTGCTGGTTTATGTGATGAATCAGCGGTGCAATTCACGGCTGAAAATGCCAAAAAGTGTTTGGAATGGTTAATTGATAAGGGCGTAAATTTTGATCAAGAAATGCCTGCTGCTAATGGTGAAATAAATTATCATTTAACGCGTGAAGGTGGTCATAGTCATCGTCGAATTTTGCACTCAGCCGATGCGACGGGTCAAGCGATACAAACTACCTTAGTTTCTCAAGTAAAAAATCATAGCCGAATTCGTATATTTGAACGTTACAATGCCATTGACTTGGTTTATCAAGAAAATAAAGCGATAGCCAAACGCGAATGTATTGGTGCCTATGTTTGGAATCGCAATGACGAGCATGTTGAGCGTGTTTTTGCCAAAAAAACCATTTTAGCCACTGGTGGCGCCAGCAAGGTTTATCAATATACCTCTAATCCTGACGTGGCAAGTGGCGACGGCATTGCCATGGCATGGCGTGCAGGTTGCCGTGTTGCAAATATGGAGTTTAATCAGTTTCACCCCACTTGCTTGTTCCACCCTGAAGCCGGTACATTTTTGTTAACAGAAGCATTACGAGGTGAAGGTGCTGTACTTCTTCGCCCAGATGGCAGCCGGTTTATGCCTAGCTTTGACGAGCGAGCAGAGTTAGCACCACGCGATATTGTAGCGCGAGCAATTGATTTTGAAATGAAACGCTTAGGCGCTGATTGCATGTATTTGGATATAAGTCATCAATCAAGTGACTTTATTAAGCAACATTTCCCAACTATTTATGAACGCACGTTAGCCTTAGGTATTGATATAACCAAACAACCTATGCCGGTTGTACCAGCAGCCCATTATACTTGTGGTGGCGTGATGATTAATCAACAAGGTAAAACCGATATTGAGCATTTATATGCCATAGGTGAAGTTGCTTATACTGGTCTACATGGCGCAAACCGTTTAGCAAGTAACTCGTTATTAGAATGCCTTGTTTTTGCACGTGCAGCAGCCATTGATATTGAACTGACATTAGATTTAACCAAGCCATGCATAAAATTACCACCGTGGGATGAAAGCCGAGTCACTAACTCTGATGAAGAAGTTGTTATTCAGCATAACTGGCACGAACTGCGTCTATTTATGTGGGATTTCGTTGGTATTGTAAGAACCACAAAACGTTTAGAGCGTGCCTTGCACCGTGTTGAGTTATTACAAAGTGAAATTGAAGAATATTATTGTAACTTTAGGGTGAGCAATAACTTGTTAGAGTTACGTAATTTAGTGCAAGTGGCTGAATTGATCATACGTTCTGCGTTAGACCGAAAAGAAAGCAGAGGCTTACATTATACCCTTGATTTTCCAGAATTATTGTCTGAAGCGAAAATAACCATACTTACCCCCGAGTAAAATCGATCATTTTAAAGCTTTAACTCAGGTGCGTTTTTCATTCGCAAAATAGTGCGAGCAATACGCGCCTGATCTTCACTAGATAAGCTGTCTTTAAAAACAAAGTATTGCTTTAAGCCAGCCTCACTTTTTGTAAATACCAACCAATATCCCCACAAATTAATCTGTGAGTTTGCAGATAGCTGCAAAATATTTTTATGACTAAATTGGCATTCACCCGTATCAGATAGAGTAAAGTTGTTAGTTATGCAGGTTTTTATTGAGGGTTTTAAGTTAAAGAGTTCTTCGGTTATTACAGCGATATACGGATGACAATAGTGTGATAAAAGTAACACAGTACATAAAATCCCAAGCCAAAGTTGAAAGCCTAAAAGTACGGTTAGGATTAGATAAAAGAAAAGCGTGTAGAATGAAAATATAAAAGTCGCCCTGTGTTTAGAGGGCGACACACGAACGTTATACTTTAACGCGCTGTAATATAAGTTGGACCATGGCGTTAAGATCTTTGTCTTCACAAGTTTCGTGTCCCATAAACCAAGCAAACAGCTCAGGATCTTGGCAAACTAATAAACGTTCGAAAATTGCTTTATTTTCTGCCGAAAGATCATCGTATGCATCTTCAACAAAAGGCATAAATAGTACATCTAACTCTAGCATGCCGCGTCGACAAGCCCATCGTAATCGAGGTTTATTATCTGTTAATGTCATACATAACTCTAATTAGGAATATTTTTACGTATTCTAGCAAATCCAAGGTAAAAATAGCCACGAATTGATCATTAAATTAGACAAGGTTGTATTATCAAAGTAGCAGAAAAATAGCACATGTGGTTGTAATTCGAATAAATGTCCTCATTTTAGAAGTTAATAGACTTTTTCAGCCTTTTTCAGGATGAACATCATAATGAATAATAACTTACCCAGTTATAACGAATTACCCGAAGTATTTGCCATAAACCTAAGTAGTATTGGTGCCATTACCCTAACGGGTGAAGAACAAATAAAATACCTACAAGGCCAAGTAACTTGTGACGTTGCGAGCTTAGAACAAACAAAGTTACTTAACGGGGCTCACTGTAATGCTAAAGGTAAAGTATTTTCTGCATTTCGTTTACTTGAACGCCAAAGTAAATTTTTTCTTATCCAGCCAATCAGTTCAATTAAGCAATCATTAGCAGAATTGAAAAAATTTGGTGTATTTGCCAAAGTTGAAATAGCTGAAGATGTTGAACAAGCCTACTTAGCCATTGCAGGCCAACAAGCCGCCGTAAAAATGGCTACGTTGTTTAAACAAGTTCCTGATGAAAAAACACCCGTAATTCATGAAGGTGATACTACCTTAGCTTATATTGCTGGTAATATTGATCGCTACCTTATTATTGGCAATGCCGCGCAGTTATCAACTTTTGCATCAACATTAGACTGCACTGTTTATAACGATTCTGTTTGGAACCTACTTGAGATTGTTGAAGGCTTCCCACAAATTGCACAGCAATATATTGCCGAATATGTACCGCAAATGCTTAATTTACAGGCGATTAATGGTATTAGCTTCACTAAAGGCTGCTATTTAGGTCAAGAAACAGTTGCCCGTATGCAGTATCTAGGTAAAAATAAGCGCGCACTTTTTGCACTAGTAGGCGATAACACTCAAGCCAAAGTGGGTGATATTATCGAGAAAAAGCTCGGTGATAACTGGCGTAAAGCAGGTGACGTGTTAGCATCTTATCAAGCAAGTAATCATCAAACGTATATTCAAGGTGTGTTAGCTAACGATATTGACGATGCCACCGAATTAAGAATTAAAGAGCAGAGCTCGAATTTAACCATACTCCCATTACCTTATAAAACAAATATAGACTAAGCATAGGACTTAATATGAAAATTACCGATAACAAAGTGGTTGTACTACATTACGCCGTTTCTGATAGCGAAGACACCTTAATTGATAGTTCATACGATCACAGCCCATTAGCGGTAATTCAAGGCTCAAACTATCTTATTTCTGGCTTAGAAGAAGCCTTAGTTGACCACCAAGCCGGTGATAAATTTGAAGTTGAAGTAAGCGCAGATAATGCTTACGGTCAACGTGAAGATGGCTTTGTACAAACCGTACCAAAAGCAATGTTTGGTGGTATTGAAGACTTAGCCGTGGGCAGTCAATTACGTGCAACTACTGACGATGGCGAGCAAACTGTTATCGTAATCGACGTACAAGATGATGAAATCACTGTGGATGGTAACCATCCTCTAGCAGGCATCGATTTAAAATTTGATGTTGAGGTTTTAGAAGTTCGTGATGCAACTGAAGAAGAGCTAGCTCATGGCCATGTGCATAGTGAAGGCGGCTGTGGTCACAGTCATTAAAAAGTTTTGATTAATGCAAAACACAAAGGCACCAAACAGGTGCCTTTATTATTTTATTTCGATAAGTTAATAACTTGCGCCTTTATTTCTGCATATCGCATGGCCTGACAAACACCGAAAAAACTTAACTGTCTAACTTTTGCGCGGGTAAATAATGGTACCGTCATACCTGACAAAAAACGGCATAGCGTATCAATAGATAAATCTGCAGGTGTTGAACCCGCAGAGCTTTTCATTGTTGAAAAATGTTGCTTCAGTTGCGTAATAGCTAGCTCAATAGTTTGTATGCTCACCGGTAGATGATTATTTGAATATTGTAATTTAGCCACCTGCCCACGACAAACTGAACAATGCCCACAGCTTTTAGGTGCTTGTTGATCATCAAAGTAATGGCAAAGCTCTTGGGTTAAACAATGCTGACTTTGAAAGAATGCCACTAACTTATCAATACGCTGAATTTCTGACTGCTCTTTTTCATGAAAATAATGAAACAGTCGGTCCACTAAAGTAACATCGCTTAATGCGGCTATATCCACACTAAACACTTCGGTAGCTTTTTTCGTTTCTAACACAATGTGCTGCTGTTCGGCTAAATACTCAAGTGCAGCAACAATACGTTTTCTTGGTGCTTGAAAGCGAGAATACATTAAATCAAAGTCTGGCTCTCCCCAGATTTTTTTCATTTTTGCCGCGCTAAAAACCTGTGCTAAAAACTCATTTCTTTCAGCATTAAAGCTACGAATAATATTTGCTTTTGGTGTGACGAACTTAAACTTAAAATCAGCAAAATAACTGAACTTAGCGTTGATAACGCCCAATAGTTCTAATTGAACCAACAGCGTTTTTAGTGCTAATTGTTTAATATTACTCGCATTTGATAAACTGAGTACTTGCAGTTCCCATTGACCACTGTGCATTTCGTTACGAATATTTTCTAACACATACTCAATACTGCTTCTTTCGGGGGTGTCAGCATAAACAAAGTTTTCTACCGTATGAATTCCATCAAGGTTAGCTAAGGTATAACAGGCTGCATTGCCTTTATCTCGCCCTGCTCGACCTATTTCTTGGCTGTAGTTTTCAATGGACTTAGGTAAGTCGTAATGTATTACAAAGCGAATATCTGATTTGTCTATTCCCATACCAAAGGCGATGGTTGCTACGATTACCGGCGTTTTACCTTGCATAAAGTCTTGCTGGATTTGCTGACGTACATCATCTTTAAAACCGGCATGATAAGCTTTTGCTGATATACCTTGTTGCTGCAAATAATTCGCAACTTTTTCAGCACTTTGCTGCAAAGTAACATAAATAATACCGCAACCTTGATGATGTTGAATTAAATCGACTAAGGTTTGATTTTTTGCAACTTCCGCGACTGGCAAAACCGATAAGTCTAAGTTACTGCGATAAAAGCCTGTTTGTACTATATGCTTGTCATCGATACTAAACTTTTTCGCCATATCTTGCTTAACGTGTTTAGTAGCGGTTGCGGTCAGTAATAGCACTAAAGGAATATTTAGCTCTTCTCGATAACGTGGTAATTTTAAGTAATCAGGTCGAAAATTATGCCCCCACTCAGATATACAGTGCGCTTCGTCAACGACTAACATTGATATGGCTATTGACTCAATAAACTGTCGAAAACGCTCATTTTTAAAGCGTTCAACCGACACCATTAAGATTTTTATTTTACCGTCGCGAACATCACGCGTGACTTGTTGGCTCTCTTCAAACGATAACGTTGAATCAATGCTAGCCCCAGCAATACCCTTGGCATGTAAAAATGCTAATTGATCTTTCATCAAAGCCAACAATGGCGATACCACTAGAGTTAAATGCGGTAAATTGATTGCCGCTAACTGATAACAAAGCGACTTTCCTGCACCTGTGGGAAATATGGCAAGTGAAGATTCACCATTAAGTAATTGCGATATCGTTTGTTCTTGCCCGATTCTAAAATCGTCAAAGCCAAAGGTAGTTTTCAAAGATTGTTGTAGTAACGACATATCTAGCCTAATTATTTAACTCTATGCACTAGTTTAACGAATTAATATTATTACAGTATAGATAAAGCTTAATAATTTAACTTATATGCCTTTAAACCAATCAGGCACAAAAAAGCCTTACTCAGATGTAAGGCTTTTTATTGGTCATATGTCCCGTCCTGAAAAGTGTTTACACATTGGGGACTTTAAAATGAAAAATTATTTTTTAAATTTACGACGACCAACAATACCAAATAAAGCCATACCTAATAAGGCAAGAGATGCCGGCTCAGGTACACTAGTAGTTTGTGTTACATTAAAACCAAGGCCTCTAACATTTGCTAAATCTTCGCCTGAAATATCAAAGGCGTAATTCGACGTACGGCCGTTAAAGTCTGTTGGGCCAGCGTTAGTCCAATTACCTTGAAATAAGTCACCTGACTGATAATCACTATTATACTGTGTTAATACTGCAATGTATGAACCTATATTTAAACTACGCTCAATTAAAGAATCCCAAGATCTTTCGCCAAATGCTGAACTGACATTTGAGTCATCATCATCACTTTCGATTAATGAACCCGTTGAATTAAATAAGAATAATTGAGGATCAAAACCACCATCTTCAATCGTTGTACCAAATAAGTTTACGCCACCAGCATAACCCAAAGTAATTAATTCAACATCGGTGTTATCAGCCGTTACATCGAATGTAATGTAATAGCGCGCATCGTTATCATCAAAATTACCCGTAAAAGACTGTGTTATCAAACCAGCGTTAGCAGCAGTTGATAGTCCAAATGCAAGAGCAATAGCGAAAAGTTTTTTCATTGTTCTTCC
>NZ_JACGWF010000087.1:0-16990 GCF_014077595.1 Colwellia sp. 6M3
TATTAATACAAATATCAGCGCCAGTTTACCTGTTGGGGCTAAGTCATAAAATAACTCTAATTACATAGTTTTATAGAGAACATTCAATTATTTTTTAGTGCTTTAATATTAATAAACTAAGCTTTAAAAATATTCACTATTATTTTAGATGACCTTAAATTTCTTGTGTCTACAGAAATTTAAGAACGAATTATTAGGAAGGTTTATATGCAAAAGTCATTAGTTGCAGTATTGGTAGCATTGTCATTAAACACTGGAGTAACCCTGGCACAAACTGTCGGCTCGAAAGGTGAAAGCGTAGCTCAAAAAGATGACACAACGGTTACCACCGCAGATATTGTTAATCGGCTTACTGGAAGTGGTTTAACTATTACCAACCCAACATTTTCGGGGGATAATGTACAGGTAGGGGTGTTTGATAACTTCGGTTTTTTGTTAGACCCAACTGGCGCTAATGATTTTTCTAGTGGTGTTATTATTAGTACAGGCTCTGTAGAGCCTGTTGTTGCAACCGGAGGTACTAATACATTAGATAACCAAACTACTAGTATTAGCGCAGTAAGTTCAACCGATGTTGACCTAAATGAAACAGGCTTTGACCATGCTAAACTAACGTTTACTGTCGTGCCTACGTTCGATACCTTGATACTAGACTTTGTTTTTGGGTCTGAAGAATATAACGAATATGTATACGCAGCTAATGACAGCCTTAAAATTATGGTTGATGGTGTTAATTGTGCTTTAACGCCGGATAATCAGGATTTTAGTATTAATGCTGTTAACAGGGCAACTGAATACCCTCCAGTTGGAGCACCCGGTGGGCCTTATGCTTCAAGTAACCCAGAATTGTATATAAATAATGACCCCGGGTTAGATTCAGGTGAAACCAGTACGGCAAATTTTGCTACTCAGATGGACGGTTTTACCAAAAGAGTGACATGTCGAGCAGCGGTAACACCTAATCAAGCTGTTAATGTAGCTGTAGGTGTAACGGATAAAGTTGATGAAACCTATGATTCTTGGGCTTTTTTTAGAGCAAAAAGCTTACGTGCAGAGCCTGGTGGTGACTTAGGTGATGCTCCCGACTCTTATCAAACGCTATTATCTTCATCTGGCCCAAGCCATACTATTGTTGAAGGTGTTCATATAGGAACACAGCCAAGTGGAGATATTGATGGTTTTGCTGATGGATTTGATGACAGTAATGGTTTGGCAAGAGACGACACTGATGATGGTATTGTAACTTTTCCTCAATTAGATGACACAGATACTTCCTATGCAATAACGGCGAATGTGACCTCCTTTAATGGTCAACCCGCTTACATAGGCGCTTGGATAGATTTTGATAGAAATGGCTCTTTTGAAGCGGACGAGTTTACTAACCAGATATCGGATGCGGGAAGTTTTGTTAATGAAGCGTCAGATGAAATTGCATCGGGTACTTATGAGGAAGATATTGTAATTACCTGGGGTGCAATTCCTGCAGGTACTATAATAGGTGATAGTTTTGCGCGAATTCGTATTTCTAATACGCCGTTAACTTCAGGAGATTTTGGCGGTAGCTTTAATTCTGGCGAAGTAGAAGATTATAGATTTGTTATTTCCGGTGCTGCTGATGTAACAGTGCCAGATGTCACCATAGATGATCCAACTTTTGTTTCTTTAGCAGATGACACCAGCTATGTAATATCAGGTACTTGTACCGTTGGTGATGGTGTAGTGACTGTTGTCGTAGACGATGCTGATGGTACTCCTTCAGGTATAACTAGCTCACCTATATGTAGCGCAGACGGTACATGGACAGCAACATTTGATGTTTCTGGTATTGATAATGGCATAGGACAAGTGATTATTAATGCCTCACAAACTGATAAAAATAGTAATCAAGGTAGTGCTACTCAAAAAGCAGCAGATAAAGATAGTACGTCAGCTATAACGCTAAATAGTTTGCCAAAGGTGACTTCACAGAATGAATTTGCCTATGCTGTTAATGGCAGTTGTTTAGATGCTAACTCACCAGTTACAGTTTCAATTGCTGGTTTAGCTTCACAATCAGCAGTATGTGCTGACAATACTTGGCAAGCAACGTTTGATGTAAGTTCTATAGCAGATGGGACAGGTGTGATTGTTGCGGATGCAAATGACTCTTCAGGTAGTGCCGTTCAACAAAATGCAGATAAAGACACTTCTGGTCCAGGATTAACATTAAGTGTTCCGCCAGCAGCTAATTCAACTAACCAGTCTAGTTACTCAGTTACCGGTATGTGTGAGAGTGCTGGTACGGACGTAACTGTTTATATACCTGGTGCATCGCCTGAGCGCCAAAGAGTAGCGTGTAATGCAGGAGTGTGGACTGCCACGACTAATGTAACTGCCATTTCAGCAGGAAATGATGTTATTGAAGTATTTGTAGATCAAGATGATTTAAGTGGTAACTCATCAGCTGTTGATGACACTGCAAATAAAGATATTGTAGCACCAAACGTTGTTATTGATGCGTTGGCCCCAGCTGCAATTTCCAATCAAAATAATTACCCAGTAACGGGCACATGTACAACTGGAGATGGTCTAGTCACCGTTGCAATTGCTGGAGCTACACCTGCGAGTCAAACAGTAAGCTGTTCTGGAACTGGTACGTGGAACGCAACATTTGATGTCAGTGCGATCGCTGATGGTACTGATGTTATTTCCGCAGATGCAAGCCAAACTGATACTGCGGGTAATACTGGTAATGCTACTCAGGTAAAAGCGAATAAAGATATCGTAGCACCCACAGTTGTCATTAATGCACTAAACGATGCCAACGCATCTAATTCAAGTGCATATCCAATAACGGGCAGTTGTTCTATTGGTGATGGTAATGTAACGGTGTTTGTTGCTGGTGCAACACCAGCCGATCAGTCTGTAACTTGTACTGCAGCTGGTACCTGGACGGCAACTTTCGATGTCAGTGCCATTGCTGATGGCAACAATGCCATTATTGCTGATGCAATGCAAACAGATGCCTCGGGTAACAGTGGCAGTGCGACACAAGTAACAGCGGATAAAGATGTAGTTGCACCCAATGTAGTGATTAACGCTTTAAATGATGCAAATGCAACCAATTCATCGGCATATGGTGTAACCGGAACTTGTACGATAAATGATGGTGATGTGACTGTTTCGATTGTTGGCGCAACACCGAGTTCTCAAGCGGTAACTTGTACTGCAGCTGGTACATGGACGGCGACTTTTAATGTAAGCTCCATTGCAGATGGCGACAATGTTGTTGTTGCAAATGCAATGCAAACTGACAATTCTGGTAATACCGATAGCGCTACACAATTAACCGCTGATAAAGACACATCTGTACCTGTAGTTACGGTTGACCCCTTAGTTGAAGTAAATGCAGCTAATGTTGCTACTTACCCTGTAAGCGGAACCTGTAGTATTGGCGATGGTAATGTTGCTGTAATGTTGCCTGGTGCGAGTCCAGCTAGTCAGAGTGTTGTCTGTAATCCTGATGGTACTTGGACGGCGACTTTCGATGTAAGTGCCATTGCCGATGGTGCAGATAGCATTGTAGTTAACGCCAGCCAAACAGATGGTTCAGGAAACACAACTAGTACAGCAAACCAAACAAGTGATAAAGACAGCACTCTTCCTGTTATTGCTATCAACACTTTAGTAGATGGTAATATTGTTAACAGAACGAGTTATCCTGTAAACGGAACATGTACTATAGGTGACGGTAATGTGACGGTGAATATTGTTGGTGCTACCCCTAGTACCCAATCGGTAGCCTGTAATCCAGATGGAACTTGGAGTTCAACGTTTGATGTTAGTGCTATAGCAGATGGCGCAGACGTAATTGTTGCTGATGCTAGTCAAACGGATTCATTTGGTAATGTCGGTAATGCAGTGCAAGAATCTGCTAACAAAGATGAAGACCAGCCTATTGTTTCTATTTTAAATGCTCCTGTGACCATCAATAATAATGATTTTTTTGTACTGACCTTTGAGTTTAGTGAAGATGTTTTAAACTTTGACTTAAGCGATATCATCTTTAATAACGCCACATTAGCCAACTTCACAGTAATAGATGGCAACACTTATACGGTTGAGGTTACACCTGATGGTGCTGGTAACGTTGATATAGGTTTGTTGTTAGCGGCGGCTCAAGATTCTACTGGAAATGATACTAACGCAACTGCTGTTGAAGTTATTTATGATCAAGACAATGATGGCATAAGTGATGAAGATGAAATTGCATTAGGGCTTGATCCTACCAGCAATGATAGTGATAAAGACGGCATTCCTGATGGCACAGAAGTCGGTGATGTTAATAACCCTAACGATAGCGATTCCGATGGGATGATTGATGCAATTGATCCTGATGACGATAACGATGGCATAGCGACAGTCAATGAAGACGCTAATCTAGATGCTGACAATAACCCTGCTACAGGTATTACTGATAGTGATGGTGACGGTATACCAGACTATTTAGATACTGATTCAGATGGCGATAATATTTCAGATGCTAATGAGTCAGTGGCTACTGGTATTGATAGCGACAATGACGGTATTGATGATGCTATTGATGTAGACGAAACAGGTGGCGTTGATGCTAATGGTGATGGTGTTGATGATAATGTTGCACCAGCGAATACCGATGGCGATTTAGCACCTGATTATATTGATGTCGATAGTGATGGCGATGGTATACCTGATTATTGGGAGTCAGGAGCTTTAAATGTCGATTCTGATATGGACGGTATTGATGATGCTTTTGACGTTGATATTACTGGCGGTTCAGATATAAATGGTGATGGTATAGATGACAATGCTACGCCTCCAAATAATGATGCTGACACTTCTCCCGACTTTCAGGATCTCGACAGTGATAATGACGGTATCTCAGATGCAATTGAGTCTGGGGCATTAGGTATTGACACTGATGGTGATGGTATTGATGACTATTTTGACGTTGACCAAACGGGCGGAGTAGATGCCAATGGTGATGGTATTGATGATGATGTTATGCCTATTGATACTGATAATGATGGCATTCCAGATTTTCAAGACCCTGATAGCGATAATGACGGTTTACCTGATGTGATTGAAACTGGAGCGACTGGCATTGATACCGATGGTGATGGTATTGATGATGCTTTTGATGTGAACCAAACAGGTGGTGTTGATCTTGATGGTGATGGAATGGATGATAACACCAGCCCATACGCACTAGACTCAGACGGTGATGGTATTGCAGATCATTTAGATAACGATAGTGATAATGATGGTTTAAATGATGGCGTTGAAGCAGGCCTAAGTGGCAATGACACTGACGGTGATGGCATTGATGACAGTATTGATGTAGATGAAACTGGCGGCACCGATACTAACTCTGATGGCATAGATGATGATTTTATTCCTGTAGATACTGATTCAGATGGTATACCTGATTACCTGGACCCAGATAGTGATAATGATGGTTTACCTGACACATTAGAAGGTAACAATGATACTGATATGGATGGTATTCCAGACTATCTTGACTCCGATAGCGATGGTGACGGTATTGATGACAGTGTTGAATCTGGCGCTACGGGTATGGACAGCGATAATGATGGTATAGATGACGCCTTTGATGTTGATGAAACCGGTGGTACTGATGCTAATAACGATGGTGTCGATGACAATATTGCTTTACCTGATAGTGATGAAGACGGCAGACCAGACTTCCAAGACAGTGATGTAGACACTGATGGAGATGGTATTCCTGATGTTGTAGAAGGTAATGGTGACATGGATGGTGATGGTATCCCTAACTATCTAGACCTAGATTCTGATGGTGATGGCATTAATGATGCTTCAGAAGGAGCGATTGACTCAGATAGTGATGGAATACCTGATTACTTAGATCTAGATTCTGATGGTGATGGTATCAGTGATACATTGGAAGGAAATAGCGATAATGATGGTGATGGAGTCCCTAATTATTTAGACCTTGATTCCGATGGTGATGGTATCAGTGATGCAGATGAAGGTAATGTTGACAGTGATGGCGATGGTATTCCTGATTATCTAGACCTAGATTCTGACGGCGACGGTATTAGTGATGCAGATGAAGGTAATGGTGATGCTGATGGCGATGGTATTCCTGATTATCTAGACCAAGACTCTGACGGTGACGGTATTAGTGATGCTGAAGAAGGTAATGGTGATTCTGATGGTGATGGTATTCCGGACTATTTAGACGGTGACTCTGATGGTGATGGCATCAACGATGCAGACGAGGGGAATGGTGATACTGATGGCGATGGTATTCCTGACTATTTAGACGGTGACTCTGATGGTGATGGTATTAGTGATGCTGATGAAGGCGTTGGTGATAGTGATGGAGATGGTACACCTGATTACTTGGACAGCAGTCTAGATGAAGATGGTGATGGCATTCCAGATATTGTTGAAGGAACGGGTGATGATGATATGGATGGTATCCCTAATTATCTAGATACCGATTCAGATAACGATGGCATTGTTGATGGTTTTGAAGCGGGGAATAGCGGTCTTGATACTGATGGTGATGGTATTGATGATAGCTTTGATGTTGATCAAACGGGTGGCCAAGATGCAAACGGTGATGGTATTGATGACGATATAGTACCAACTGATACTGACAATGATGGTATTGCAGATTATATCGATTTAGATAGCGATAATGACGGTGTTCCAGATGTAGTCGAATCGCAATTAAACATAGTTGATACTGATGGCGATGGTATTGAGGACCAATATGATGTAGATGCTACTGGCGGTGTTGATACTGATGGCGATGGTATAGATGATGCGTTCGATGTAGATGCAACGGGTGGTTTTGATGCTGACGGTGATGGCATTGATGATGCAACGCTTATATTTACAGACACCGATGGTGACGGGTTAGCCGATTATTTAGACCAAGATAGTGATAATGATGGTATCAGCGACAGTGTCGAAAGTGATATTAGTGGACAGGATGTTGACATGGATGGAATTGATGATGCATTCGATATCGACTTTACTGGTGGTATGGATGCTAACAATGACGGTATAGATGATAGCGTTAACTTAACCGATACTGATGGTGACGGCATTATTGATATGCATGATCTAGACAGCGATAACGATGGCTTACTTGATACTCAAGAAGCCGGTGTTGTTGACGATAATGGTGATGGTTTTGCTGATGATACTAGTGTGTTGATCACAGATCCGATTGATACCGATGGCGATGGTATCTCTGATTATCGTGATTTAGATAGTGATAACGATGGCATCTTCGACATTGTGGGCACACCAGGAGCTGGTTTAGATATAAATAATGACGGCATGATTGACCCCACAGATGATATTGACGGTGATGGTATTTATGACAGTTACGACGCTAACCCTGGAGGGCGTGGTACCAGCCCAGGAATCGATCCTGATGGGGATGGTATACCATCGCATATTGATAAAGATGATGATAACGATGGTATATCTGATGTTGTAGAAGGTGTAGGCGATAGTGATGGAGATGGTATTCCAGACTATTTAGATGTTGATAGTGATAACGATGGCTTACCTGATTCATTTGAAACTAATAGGCCACTACCGACAGGAATGGATTCAGACGCTGATGGTATCGATGATGCATTTGATGTAGATGTAACAGGTGGTATAGATAGCGATGGTGATGGTATTGATGATGTTTTTACTATCATAGATACCGACAATGACGGTATTCCTGATTATCTGGATCTAGATTCTGATGGTGATGGTATCAACGATAGTCAAGAGCAGGTGCTTATTATACTAAGTGGAGTTGATAGTGATAACGACGGTATCGATGATGCTATAGATGTAGACTTTACCCTTGGAACAGATGCAAATGGTGATGGCATTGATGACAATTCACTTGATTTACTAGATATAGATGGAGATGGAGTGCCTAACTTTAGAGACATTGATAGTGATGGAGACGGAATAAACGATGCTACTGAAGGTAATGTAGACACTGATGGTGATGGAATCCCAGACTATAAAGATATTGATAGTGATGGTGATGGCGTATCTGACAGCCAAGAAAATGGAGACTTCAACAATGATGGTATCAATGACAGCCTGCAAGAACCTCGTCAAGTGGAGTCAACATTAAAAGGTGCGGGTAGTAGTGGGTTATTAATTTTAGGAGGATTGTTCTTAATGGTAGCACTGAGTAGGAAACGCCAATTTATGGCATTAGCTTTATTAGTATCGATAAGTGTATCTGGCCAAGCTAAAGAAAACTGTCAAGGCCTTGAAGATGAAAGCTGCTGGTATCTTTCTGGCGGGCTTGGGATGTCTTATCTTGACCCTAACGAAAACAATACTGGTTGGAAAACGTTTGATGACAAAGATACCGCCTTCAAACTTTATGGTGGCTATGCTTTTAATGAGCACTGGTTTGCTGAGCTAAGCTACACAGACTTAGGTGAAGCGCTATTAAGCAACCGTAACCCCAATCTTCAAGATACCTTAAAAGTAGATTATTCTGGAGTGGCTTTACAGGCAGGTTATTGGCTAAAACCGGTTGAAGCACAATGGAACGCTTTTATCAGAGCTGGTATTTCGAAGATAGACTCTAGCAGTAATCTTGAGCAATACCACGAGCAACTTAATAGTACCCAATTTGTCATTGGTGCAGGTATTCAATGGCGCTTTAGTGATAACTGGATGACAAGGTTAGAAGTCGACAGTTATGATAAAGACGCGTTTTTCTTGGGGTTAAGTATTAGCCGATTTTTCGGTGACAGTAACGCCAGAAAATCGACAGCTATGACTAAGCCAACTCCTCGGCCTGAGGTGATATCTGAACCCATTCCTGTGGTTGCTCCAGTAAGGAACCAAGATGTAGATGCTGATGGTGTACTGAATAAATTAGATAAATGTCCAGACACATCAAAAGGACTGGTCGTGAATGAACAAGGTTGCCCAGTCGCACAAAAAGTGATTATTCAGTTTGATAATAATTCAACGGTTATTGGAGATAAATTTAAACTACAAATTGATGATATAGCAGCTCAATTACGCCTTTATAAAGAAGTTAATATTACATTAGAAGGGCATACTGACTGGCGCGGAAAGCAGACATTAAATCAGCCTCTGTCTGAGTCAAGAGCACGCGTCGTTGCTGAAGCTTTAATGCAGGCCACTAATTTACCTGAATCTGCTTTCACAATAATGGGTCATGGAGAACTTAAACCCATTGATAGCAATAAAACAGAAATTGGTCGATATAATAATCGCAGAGTTGAAGTGCTTATTAAAGGCCATTAAAAGTGGGTAGGTAAGTTACTTCTACACGTTAATATATTTGTAATACTAATGTAAAAGCAGGTATATATAAATATAGAAAGATTAAAAGGAATGCTAACGCATTCCTTTTTTTAATGTGCTAAAAACGCATTAAATTGAAGAATTCCAAACAAGTGCTTTGAAGTGTTTACGACACAGTGATTCGTATCGCTCATTGCCTCCAACTTCAATTTGTTCTCCACCTTTAACTGCTTGGCCATTCTCATCACAGCGCATAACAAAATTGGCTTTTTTTCCACAATGACAAATAGTTTTTAATTCGACTAATTTATCAGCCCAAGCTAATAGCGCAGCACTACCATTAAAGGTTTCACCAAGAAAATCTGTTCGTATGCCATAAGCCAATACAGGAACTTTTAATTCATCAACAATATCGGTTAGCTCTTTAACCTGTAGTTTTGTTAAAAACTGAGCTTCGTCTATTAATATACAGGCAATTTTACGTTCACTAATTTGCTGTTTTACTTGGTTAAATATGTCGGTTTTGTCATCAAAAAGCAGGGCGTCAGCTTGAATACCTAATCTTGATGAAACTTTGCCTTTGGCAAATCTATCGTCTATTTGTGCAGTAAACAATAAAGTGTTTAAGCCGCGTTCTTGATAATTATAAGACGACTGTAATAGATGGGTCGATTTACCGGCATTCATGGTTGAATAATAAAAGTATAATTGCGCCATTGATCAATAATGTCCTAATTATGGTTGTTTGCTTAATTACTGTATTTACTTAAAATATAGTATTAATAACTTGTTGGATTAGCGACTTTATCACTCGCACCCAATGTATTAAGAAGGTTAGTCAATAAACTGCTGGCGCCAAAACGAAAGTTATCTTTAGTTGCCCAATCTTCACCTAAAATATTGCCTGCTAAATCAAGATAGATTGCTGCATCTTCAGCATTTTTAACTCCACCTGCGGGTTTGAATCCCACCTGAGGGTTTTTGTTTTTAATGACGTTTAGCATTAACTCAGCTGCTTTTGGTGTCGCATTAATTGCTACTTTTCCAGTCGATGTTTTAATAAAGTCAGCACCTGCTGCAATGCAAATTTCACTGGCTTTTATAATAAGCTTGTCTGTTTTAAGCTCACCCGTTTCAATTATTACTTTCAGTTTACTTTTTCCACAGGCTTTCTTACATGCTTTTACCAGATCATAACCTATGCTGTCATTTTGGTTTATTAATGCTCTATAAGGAAATACTACATCTACTTCATCTGCACCGTAGGCTACAGCTGCTTTTGTTTCGGCAACGGCTATTTCAATATCGTCGTTGCCGTGAGGAAAATTAGTAACTGTAGCTATTTTTATCTCAGGTGTACCTTGTGCGGCTAATGTTTTTTTAGCTAAAGGAACAAAACGGGGGAATATACAAATAGCGGCTGTGTTACCACAAGCAGACTTTGCTGCTTTACAAAGTTGAATTATATCAGCTGAGGTTTCTATATCCGTTAAGCTGGTTAAATCCATCATATGTAATGCACGTTGTGCGTAACTTTCTATAGTACTCATGGCATGTCTCTGTACTTTGAAGGGAATAAAAGCCTAGCTAAGAAAGCTAGGCTTTTAGGTTTTAATGTTAACTATGTTTGCTATAAACTAACGAATACACCCGCAATAGCTGCACTCATTAAGTTAGCCATAGTGGCAGCTAACATAGCTTTCATGCCTAAACGTGCAATGTCAGGTCGGCGATTTGGTGCCATTGACCCAATGCCACCCAGTAAAATAGCAATGGAAGATAGGTTAGCAAAACCACATAAAGCAAAGGTTACAATCGCTTGAGTTGTTGGCGAAAGTGTATCTTTAATCTCAACAAAATTTACATAAGCAAAGAACTCATTGACGACAACTTTTTGTCCGATAAAGCTGCCTGCTTGCAACATTTCTTCAAAAGGTACACCAATTAAGAAAGCAAATGGTGCAAATATATAGCCAAGCAACCACTCAATAGTAATCCCTTCAAAACCTAATAGACTACCAAAGCCAGAAACCATAGAGTTAAGTAAAGCAATAATAGCTATAAATGCCAGTAACATAGCGCCAACGTTAACAGCAAGCTTAAGGCCTGATGCTGCACCCGTTGCCGCTGCATCTATAACATTGGCAGGTTTGTCACCCGCTTCAGCTAATTCAACATCGCTATAATCGTTATTAATTTCTTCTGTTTCTGGCATAAGTAATTTCGCCATTAACAAGCCACCAGGTGCGGCCATAAATGAAGCGGCAATCAAATATTCAAGTTTAACGCCTAAGCCGGCATAACCAGCCAAAATAGAACCAGCAACAGAGGCTAAACCACCCACCATAATAGCAAAGAGTTCTGACTGACTCATTTTTGAAATGTAAGGGCGAATAACTAAAGGGGCTTCAGTTTGGCCAACAAAAATATTAGCCGTGGCAGAAAGTGATTCAGGTTTTGAAGTTTTTAACAGTTTTTGTAAACCGCCGCCAATAATTCTAACGACCCATTGCATTATATTAAGGTAGTAAAGCACAGCGATAAGCGATGAGAAAAATATAATGACTGGCAGCACACGAATTGCAAAGACGAATCCAACACCATTGTCAAACATAGCATCGGTACCTAAACCGCCGAATAAAAAGTTTATTCCTGCTTGAGCACTATTAATAACTTGCTGCACGCCATTAGTTATAGAGCCTAATACGTCTTTACCAAATGGCACGTAAAGTACAAAGGCACCAAGTATAATTTGTAAAGCAAAGGCAAAGCCTACTGTTCGCCAATTTATTGCACTGCGGTCTTTAGATAAAAAAAACGCTAATGCTAATAGTGCGAAAATGCCAAAGACTCCTCGAAGAGCACCTAATTCCATAATTACCTCATAAATTATTTTGTTATCGTTATTATATTTATTTAAGTTATATCTATGTTAATTCTGTTGTTTATGTCGTGTTATGTACGTCTATTCATTAGTTGACGAATTTTTGCTTTTAACATTTCAATTGCCATTCTATTTTTGCCACCACGTGTGACTACAATGTCGGCAAAAGGTTTGTTGGGTTCAATATGCTGGCGGTACATAGGGCGAACAGTAGTTAAATATTGTTCTGTTATAGACGCTATACTACGTGAACGTTCGATGGTATCGCGGTTGATTCTGCGCACAAGACAAATATCAAGAGGGGTATCAATATAAATTTTAATATCGAATTTATCTCTAAGTTCTTTATCTGAAAATAAAAGAATGCCTTCTATTAAAATTATAGGGGTTGGTTCTAAATGAACTGTTTCTGCTAGTCGGGTATGGGTTTTGTAACAATAAGTCGGTATATCAACACTTTCACCAGCACTTAATAAGGTTAAATGTTTCGATAGTAAACTATGTTCAAACGCATTAGGGTGGTCATAGTTTGTTTTTACACGTTCTTCCATCGAAAGGTGCGATTGACTATTGTAGTACGAATCTTCTTTGATAATAGCAATACCACTTGAGCCCAACTCAGGTAATAGTTCATCGTAAATAGTTTGCGCAAAAAGTGATTTGCCAGATGCCGAAGCACCGGTGACCGCAATAATTGTCGGTTTATTGGTTTGCAAAACAGAGAGCCTTAAAAATATGATTAACAAAAGTGTTAAGTAATTATCAATTGCGGTGATGCTGAATATAGTTCACCGCACTCATATTATGGACTAATTAATATGAATTTCATCAAAATTTAAGCAAAAGCAACATCTCTGCGTTAAATATTTACAAAATATCTGTTGTCTATAATTTATTGCTAGGTAAAGTATCACATGTTGACCAACTGGTCATGAAATTTATCGATATTTACAAGGATAAATTTTAAAATTTTGTTAAAATGCTTTGAACTACAGATAGGAAATAAAAATGGCAAGAGCAATAGTTTTAGTAATCGACAGTTTTGGTATCGGTCATGCACCAGATGCAGCAGACTTTGGCGATATCAGTGCCAATACTTTTGCTAACTTATCAAGACACTTCTATAAACATGAGAAGCGTAAAATTAATGTCCCTAATTTAGCTAAAATGGGTTTAGTTCAAGCCGCCTTTGAAGCGGGTAATAGCGAATTCCCCGTTGAAGAGCAAAAACCTGAACAAGGCGCGTATGGTTATGCTGCCGAGTTAAGTACCGGTAAAGATACTCCTAGCGGTCATTGGGAAATGATGTGTGTTCCTGTGCTTTTTGATTGGGACTACTTTCCTAAAGGTGAACATGCTTTTCCTGCTGATCTTATTGAGAAAATAAATCAAGCAACAGGTTATAACGGTATATTAGGTGACTGTCATGCATCAGGTACCGACATTATTAACGAGCTTGGACAAGAACATATTAAATCAGGTTTACCTATTTGTTATACTTCTGCAGATAGCGTCTTCCAAGTTGCAGCTCATGAAGAACATTTTGGTTTAGACAATTTATACAAATATTGTGAAACCGTAAGAGAACTGCTTGCTGATATGAATGTTGGTCGTGTTATCGCTCGTCCTTTTATTGGCACTAGTCCTGAAGACTTTACTCGTACAGGTAACAGACGCGACTATTCTATATTACCTCCTTCACCCACGGTACTTGACACATTCACCCAAGCGGGCGGCCATGTGATCAGTGTGGGTAAAATTGCAGATATATATGCACACCAAGGTATCAGTGAAAAAACTAAAGCAACAGGCATAGATGCGCTTGTTGATGCAACCATTTCACATATAAATACAGCAAAAGACAATAGTTTGATCTTTACTAATTTAGTCAACTTTGATCAAGACTATGGCCATCGTCGTGACCCCGTAGGTTACGCATTAGCATTAGAAAGTTTTGACATACGATTACCTGAAATAGTTTCAGCGATGAGCGAAGATGATGTACTGTTTTTAACGGCAGACCACGGTTGTGATCCTACATGGCCTGGAAATGACCATACTCGTGAATATGTCCCTGTTATTGCATTTCACAAAAAGGTACGATCTGTTAATATTGGGGAAAGAAGTACTTTTGCTGATATTGGTCAAACAATCGCAGACTTATTTTCATTAGATAAAATGCCTTACGGCACAAGTTTTTTATCTGATCTTGATTTATAGCAATTAAACTTAATGTCTTTGCCATTAATATATAGCAAAGACAGAAGTAATAAATTTTACACAAAACATAAACAGTTCTTGGGAGAGTACTAAATGAATGTTTTTAATAAAACGTCGCTCGCACTTTGCGTAAATGCGGCTATTTTGGCGTCTGCTGCAGGTATTTCAACTGCTGCATTAGCACAAGAAAATGCTAAAAACGCTGATGTTGTAGGCGTTGAAGTTATTGAAGTTACCGCTCGTAAACGTACAGAAAATATCAAAGAAGTTCCTATTTCTGTATCAGCACTTACCCCTAAAAAGCTTGAAGTACTAGGTTCATCTGGTATGGATGTTAGAGCACTTTCTGCGAAAGTACCGAGTTTGTTAATTGAATCATCTTTCGGTCGTACATTTCCCCGTTTTTATATTCGTGGTTTAGGTAACACAGATTTCGATCTACTAGCCTCGCAACCTGTTTCATTAATTTATGATGATGTAGTTTTAGAAAATGCTTTAACTAAAGGTATGCCAATGTTTGACATTGAGCGCGTAGAAGTTTTACGTGGTCCTCAAGGCACACTTTTTGGTCGTAATACACCAGCTGGTATTGTGAAAGTACAATCGAAAAAACCAACACAAGATTTCGATGCTAACATTTCTGCTTCATACGGTAGTTTTGGTAGCACTGATTTACGTTTAGCGGTTGGTGGTGGTTTGACTGATACATTATCAGCCCGTGTTGCCTTATTACAACAAGATCGTGATGACTGGATAGACAATAAAGCGCCTGGTTTTGAAGCAGAAGACCAATTGGGTGGCTACAGCGAAAGTGCTGGTCGCCTACAATTGTTATGGGAACCAAGTGATGATTTTTCTGCACTATTTAACTATCACTTTCGTGATGCAGAAGCTGACTCTCGTGTTTTTAGAGCCAATATTATTAAACCAGGCACTAACGAATTAGTTGACGATTTTGATCGTGAAACTGTATTTCAAGATGCTGCAGTTCGTAACGACCAAACGGTTGAAATGAAAGGCGCAAGTTTAAAGCTTGAATATAACATGGGCGATCACACGTTAACCTCTGTTACGGGTTATGAGTCTGCTGAAATGTTTTCAGTGGGCGATATAGATGGTGGTTACGGTGCTTCATTCTTACCAGATTATATGGGACCTGGTTTTATACCTTTTCCGTCTGAAACTGGTGCAAGAATGCCTGATCATAAGCAAATTACGCAAGAAATTCGTATTGCTAGTAATGACCTAGGTAAGTTTGATTATCAATTTGGTTACTTCTTATTCGACGAAGACCTAACGATTAATAACTTAAGTTTTAATACTTTGGCTGGCGGCGTCCAAGACGGTATTGCTATTCAACAAATGGAAACTTCAGCTTGGGCAGTTTTTGCTTCACTTGATTACGAAGTTTCAGATAAATTAACAGTTAACGGTGGTTTACGTTATTCAGATGATAAGCGTGATTGGGATGGCGAATTAGTTCAATCACCATTTGGCGCACCAAGTTTTTCTGAAAGTAACAATGTTCAAGACTCACAAGTAAGTGGTGATTTAAGTGCAAGTTACAAATTAAATGACGAGACCAACGTATATGCACGTTTAGCCCGTGGTTACCGTGCTCCAAGTATTCAAGGTCGTAGTTTACTATTCTCAGCAAACTCAACAACGGCTGATTCTGAAACGGTTGATTCAGTAGAAACAGGTTTTAAATCAGTATTTGCAGAAAATACAGCCCGTGTTGATGGCTCTGTTTACTACTATGTTGTTAATGACCAGCAGTTAACCGCTGTAGGTGGTTCTGGTAACGTTGCAAGTCTACTTAATGCTGATAAGTCGGTTGGTTATGGTTTTGAGCTTGACTCAGAATACTTTGTTACTGACGATTTAGTATTAACGGCTAGCGTAAGCTACAACCATACAGAATTACAAGATGATACCGTTGCGGTGCCTGGTTGTGGCGGCGGTTGTACGGTAACTTCACCATTAAATGGTGACGGTTTAGCGATGATCGATGGTAATTCATTACCACAATCTCCAGAGTGGATTTCAAACTTTGCAGCTCGTTGGACAAAAGAAATTGGTGATGGTGAGGTTTATTTTTACACTGATTGGTCTTACCGTAGTGAAGTTAACTTCTTCTTATATGAGTCAACTGAGTTTACGGGTGATGCATTATTAGAAGGTGGCGTTCGTGTTGGTTATGAATGGTACACAGATGGCGCTGAATATGAAGTCGCTGTTTTTGGCCGTAATATTACTGATGAAGAGCAACTTACTGGTGCTATCGATTTCAATAATTTAACCGGTTATGTTAACGAACCTCGCTTCTGGGGTGTTGAATTTAAAGCTAACTTCTTCTAACAAGAAGTACTTTTTCAAACACACGTTAACAAGTTAAACAAAAACCGGATATCAATTTGATATCCGGTTTTTTTATGTACAGGATGTACGGTATTCGCGGTTGCATGGATGCAAAAGAGCGTGCATGTACAGGATGTACGGTATTCGCGGTTGCATGGATGCAAAAGAGCGTGCATGTACAGGATGTACGGTATTCGCGGT
>NZ_JACGWF010000060.1:0-24832 GCF_014077595.1 Colwellia sp. 6M3
TGTGGTACAACAGCTATCGACTTCATTCTTACTTGGATTACCACAGTCCTAATAATTTTGAGTTAATGAATGTGGATTTAAAAATGGTTGCTTAACTAGGGTGTCTGAATTTAGTTGACCATGTCAAGGATATTAAAAATGCTTCTGCAACATGTATCTCAAATAGAGTCTTCGCATTCTCTACTGATCGACTCTTTGAATGATAAACTTGAATTAATTGGAGTTAAGAGTGGAATAACTTTTGAAAATGATGATTGGCTCTTCTTAGATAATAGAAGAGTCAATCATCATTTAAGCTTCTCTATTTTTGATTCGGCAGTCTTGTCATATTGGGGAGAAATCAATGTAACCTATCAAAGTCAGGTGGTTCGCCTTACCTTGAAAGAATACGTTAAACTCCTATTCATTCATTCATTAGTTGGCTCACAATCAGTTGCCTACTACAAACCCCGATTAAATATTTTGAAGATTATGTTTCTTTATATGGCTCAATCAACGATTAGAACCATAAAGAAAAAGCACCTCCAAGAACTTTACATAACATTCCTCACACAGGAAATAGTAAAAGATCAACTAGTTAAACGTATCTCTCCTCCGTCATATAGCTCAAATTTTTCGTTCTTTTCAGAAGAACGATTAATTCAAATTACAAATCGATTTAAATCCGCACCTTTAATTCAATATCAGCCATTTAAGGGTTACGCGAAATTAAAAAACAATGCTTGTAAAGCCGCTATCGGTAAAACACTTAATGATTACATAGAAGGAGGATCTTTTAATTTTTTAGGGTTAGAAGTTGGGAAACATTACGTTGATCATTGCGCAAACATTTTTCAAGAGTTTGGATTATATGCAAGCGCATGCCGAGGAGTATTAACAGATATAAAGAGTGAACCTGAAAGCTCAATGAGAGAGACTAAACTGACTTTAGCATCAAATTTACTAATGAGTGTGGACCCCAAAGTGGATATTCGCGCCAAGACTCTTAATAAAGATCGTTTTAACGATATAGTCAACTTTGTAAAAAATAAATTCACAGAAAAATTCAACTCACTCAGACCACTCTTTAAGCTCCAAGATGGTGATATTATTAATCTCACCCTTCAACAACTCGATATACCTGAGCGATACGACAATCAAGAATTTATCAGGAGTTTAATGTTTACCTTGATAGAGAAAGTACCTGTTAAATCTTTTGATTCTCAGGTTGACGAATACAGGTCGATACTAAAGAAAACAGGGGTTACATTTAAAAAATCTAACGAAGAGGTAAGAGCATTAATCAGTAAAGGCATTAATAGCAAAAAAATAACCCTTAGCGACTTTGAGAGCACTTGCTATCAAAATCAGAAAAAATTAAACACACTCATTCCTGATACGAACATAAAAGGGACTGATAAGCTCAATTACCTATGTAAATTTACTGAGAGCACAGGAACTACGCTTTTTGTCGCATTGACAGGGTGGCGACGCTCTGAATTCGGCTTTCCCTTATCCAGTATCATCATTTCAAAAAACATAGAACCTAATGATAATGCTTACATTCCTTATCGATTTCACGTTAAATGGGTTACCCCAAAAACAGCGGGAGAAACCAAGCTTGATAGAGAAATTACACTCGGGGCTTACTTAATCGCTAAACAACTTCAGGCTTTAAATGGGGGGAGCATTGAGAAACCTTGCTTATACACGGGGAAGTTGCGGGTAAGCAACGAGAGTGCTCAGCCAATCTCTCGTGCAATATCTAAAGCATGGTTCAAGTTCTCTTCGGAATATAAACTATTTAAATCTATTGAGAATAAAACCCAAGATAAGGCACTCCAAGCTCTATCAAAGGAAGAAATTAAATCTTTAAAAGAAATCCAAGCCAACCTCAAAGAAGACCTTCCTCAATTCCTGCTTTTAAATACTCGAATAGGTGGACTTGATTCTATAGGTAAGAAATTAAAAGCTTTTAAAAATGGAACACTAAATGAGCAGGAAAGCAAAGTAATTAAAGAATTACTTTGTGATGAATCTAAAGAAAAATTAATGAATGAGATACATTTTACAACAGCAACGGTAAATGCCTTCGCGCGAGAAATTATCGGCGACTCTCAGTACCCTACTCCTCATGCACTTCGGCATATGTGGGCTGAAGCCGTTTTATTAAGGTATAGAGGCGATGTAGGAAAATTTATTCGTGCTAATTTTAAACACCTAGACGAAAGCTTTTTCATGGCCTACTTACGAAACAAAGAAGTTAATTTCATTATGATGATCGCCAAGCGAGCGGTTATCAATTCAATCGTTAGAGAGCAGTTTGATGCAGCGAAAGAAGGTAATGGCGCATACGCTGGTGGCTTTGACCGATTCATAGGTAAAGTGGCAGCTATCACTAAAGTAATTAGTCATGAGGATTACTTAAAAAAAGCGCAAGAGATTGCAGATACACGAATAATAGACATAAAATGTAACGCTTTTTCTACTTGTATGTTACGAAAAGGTACATTAAAAGCTGCAAAGTGCTCCGTGGATGGTGTGCCACAAAGATATAACGCTTCCCCTAAACTGTGCCTTCACTGTATTAATGTGAATATATCAGAGGGTAACTTTAACGGGATTGTTGTGTATACAAAAGATGACGTAGCCGCATGTAGAGAACCTAGATTACCTTACTTTGTGAAGCAGTTTTCTCTCAGCACTGTACGTAGCGCTCACAAAAGAATTAGCGAATTGCACGAAAAAAAATCCAACCCCAAATACAAACTATTCCTAACTCATCTAGAGGATTCTATTCAAATGGCTGAACTTTCAAGAAAAGAAGGAGATATGAAGTGATTGAGGATAATGATGACTACATGGACTTTTTAGACCAAAGCGAATTAGATAGTGAGGGAATTAAATTAACTGAAAGTGA
The DNA here is from genome assembly GCF_014077595.1 of Colwellia sp. 6M3. Classification (NCBI taxonomy): domain Bacteria; kingdom Pseudomonadati; phylum Pseudomonadota; class Gammaproteobacteria; order Alteromonadales; family Colwelliaceae; genus Colwellia; species Colwellia sp. 6M3. The sequence continues at coordinate 2,900 of NZ_JACGWF010000060.1, forward strand.
TAAAGGGAACGAACCTCTCCCTGACTGGATAAGCGAAGGAAATGTATCATTAGCAGCATACCATGCGATTGAAATCCTGAAAAAAGAAAGGCTTCTATATATAGCGAAAACTAATGAGAAAAAGAAGTTCACGAAAAAATCAAACTGGACGATCTCGAAATCTGAGGTCGCACGCAATTTAAATGTTTCGTCACAGCCCTTATTTTATTCAGCGACAACAACCTATTCTGAGGGCTTACTCAAACACCTAAATGATACTAATAAAGCCCTCACCAAAAGGAAAGACGCTAAGACTAAATCTACTATGAGGGGGCTTGGAAACCGTAGTAAAGATGATCTCATTTGCGAACTTAGAGAGCAAAAAGAGAAGCTATCACATAGCACCGAAAGTAACGCAGACGAGCTATACAGAAGGTTTAAGTCAGAACTACCCTTAGATCTTAAATCAAAGTTACAAATCAAGGGATAAAAATTCAACTAATTTTGATACAGTCAATGAGTTAAAAAATTTACAATCTAAAACTTCGATTAAAGATTATCAATAAAGCACCCCCCTAAAGGTATGAGACATGGGATGTTGATCCTATTGTAGCTAATAATAACAAATCTATTGGCTTGGGTAGCTGTTCGTTTAATTGCACTTATGCCAATTAGAATGGCCATGCACGAAAACGTAGAAGATCTCTTAACATGGGGACCTATTAACTCATGTTCTGTCGATCTAAATTTTGAAATAAAACTCAATGTTTTTTGTAACATATTGGTTTACAGAAAAGATGCATCAAAGTATCATAATGTCCTCATTAGACCAACAAGGAAGAAGTGTCGTAATGCTTTGTACTAGTTTAAAATTTATCACTTTTTGTTTTACTATTTTTATATCTTTCGCCAGTAATGCTATTTCTTTAACACATGTTAAAACTGTTGATGGCGTCCATACATTTAAAGTGAATGATGCTGGTGGACCAAGGATAAGAACTCTTTATGAAAATGGAAAGAGTTTAGGTAGTGCAGGTTATTCCCCCAACCCTAACTTATATTCTAACAAACATACGCTGCCACAGCCTCCGGGTGTGTACGAATATTATGCCACTTCTTGTTTGGGAACGTGTGAAACTACAAGTGTACATAGAATTGAGGTGTTCTTAGAAGGACAAGAGCCTAATGAACCTGATGACGGAACTATTGGTAATATTGATGATAATAGAAATGGCATTCGAGATGATGTTGAAACCGTAATTAATATTATGTCTAATAACTCCAAGGTTAGAGGTTATTTACGTCATACTGCTTTTTACACACGAGCATTTCTCCTTGAAGATGCCGAGTTACAAAAGCAGAGGTTTATAAAGGAAATGCTAAAAGGCAATGCCTGTTTGATTAGAGCAGGACAAGGGGAAGAAAGTTACGCTACCATTCTATCTTACCACCTCGACTCTAAAAGTCGTTTTGAGCGTTACACGAAAAACATTGAAATATTAACTAATAAATTAGTCGAAGTTAAATCTATGGGTTGCGTATTAAGCGGAGTTGGAGTTGAGCCTTTATCTAGTTGTTTTAGTAACGTTGCAGAAGACCTTTATATTGGAGGAAATGGTTATTGGTATTTTCCTAACTTGAATTTAGGTGAAAATGTTAACTTAAATATATCAATCGAGAATAAACCACGTTATGGAAAAAGTTTTGACTTTTCTTATGAATTAAACAATGTAATTCAAGCTAAAAGTAGGGTTTCTGAAGGAGAAAAAATTGACTGGAACGTTAATAATTATTCCTATGAAAAGAATGGCTACTTAACGTTAAGAGCTGACAACCCTAGCGGAAGTGTCCATGGATACGCAAGCGTTTCATGCGAAGAGAACAGCAACATAAGGTAATCAATCACATTATGATTAAAACTCTTTTTTTAATTGGAATTATTATTTTTACTTTTTACCTGTGGGGTAAAGATAATATAGTGATTAAAAAGAACTGCATCCCTAAACTTAGCCTTCAAATTTCACCTAATACATCATTTGTTTTAATTGATTTAGAAGGAAGTTTGAAAGCTTTTGTTGAAAGAAATGCTTATGAGCCTCAAATAGCATTCCAAATGGAAATAAATGAAATTCCTTCAAATATTTCTTATATTGAGACTGATGAAATACATTTACTAGGAACTACTATTAAGTATATTAAATCTAAATTCAACCCGTTTGCAACTTCAGAGACATACTTTTATAGCAATATCGGAGGGCGCCTAGTATGGCTGTCTTATATGGAACTTTTAAGAGTTGATTCTTTGAATCAAAATTTTAATAAAAACAAGCTCAGTAATTTAATCGGTGAACTATTTAAATCTATTGAACTAGATAAGTCGTTGATATGCAACAGCTAAAGTTAAAAATAAATAAGGGAATATAGTGTTAATTTTAAATCAGTTTTATATAGAGATATGTGATTATATACCGTTAAAAAGCGTAATATTAGTAGTTCTTTTAAGCACTGTTTGGATCCCACCGTCTATTGCTGCGGTAAAGGAAGACTTTGACGTACGAATAATGGCAACAGGTCCAGTCACTAATTATGATTCAAATAATGTCAATAACTTGGGGTTAAATAATAACCTTTCGTCAACTAATAAAAGAGCGATTATCTATGTAAATGGTATGGCTACATCTCTATTCGAAGCGCTTAACAACCTAAACACCATTAGAAGCACATTACAAGCAGAAACCGGCGCTGACAGTATTCAACTTGCATACAATAGTGATAAGGAACAACTAAATCAACTAGCAGATGCAGCAGTGCAACATTTAATGCAAGAGAAGAACTTCACAGAAAAAAATGCACGGCGAAATTATGTACACAGAATGTTTCTTACATCACCTGCAACTAGCATTTTTAACGGTGCAGAAAGGTACATCGCATCTAGAAATGAGGAAAACTATACAAAAGATACTCTCATTAATGAGCATATCAACAAGTTCTATATGCCAAAGTTGCTTCAAGGTAATAAAGTTGTAGTTTTAGCACATTCACAAGGAAACTTTTACGCGAATAGAACTTGGAAAAAAATAGAGGAATTGGACAATGAGAACAAAGGTTTCACTTCTGCATTAGGCATTGTAGGAATGGGAGTGCCTGCAAATTACATTGCAGGAAACGGGCTTTATACAACTAATTCAAAAGATCAAGTTATAAATGCAATAAGATTTTTTTCTGGGCCTCAACCTCTTCCTGCAAATATAACTCGCCCATTCACAAAAGCAGACATTTTAGGTCATTCTTTAAAAGATATTTACTTAAGTAGCAGTGCTGATTCATCGGCAATTAAAAGCAAAATCATTCGAGATGTGAATACAACATTTTCTCGACTACAGCCATTGGCAGAAATCACTTGTGTTGGATATAAGACACAAAGTAAAGATGAGGGAGGGCTAAGTACTTTTTATACTCCCGGCATAAACTACTCAGGAATATTAAGATATACATTTAATCCGTTTAATATCCCTAACCGATTAAAAATCATTGCGACTAAAGGACCTTTTTTTATCGATACAGCGGAAAGTGGGTTCTTTTATTATGATTGGTCTAAACATGGCGAATTGTATATAGAGGTAACTAAGCCTACAAATGAACCGGGAGACGACTGGAATTTGGATATTGAGTGTGCTTAACACTTCAATGAGCATGATGGTAAGTTGTTAGCTAACTTTGATAATGAAAAAGAAGTTGACGCAATCATTAATTTAGAAAACCAACAAATTGAGTTTACAAAAAATGCATTGTTTGATGTGACCCTGTAACAATATCTGTGTAAGTACCCATTTTAAATATAGTCTGAGATACGGTCTTCGAATTCAATCATTAATCGATTCAAGGCCGATTTCCAATTCCTTATTGGCATAGTCCATTTTTTCGATGCTTGAGTAATAGCTAAGTAAATAACTTTCTTAGCTGAATCATCGTTGGGAAATACCTTCCTGTTCTTAACCGCTTTTCTTATCACGCTGTTTAATGACTCTATAGCATTCCTGGTATATATCGCTTTGCGGATATCATTAGGGTAAATAAAGAGTGTATTTAGGTTATCCCAATGACGTCGCAAGGAAGCCGATATGCTCGGATATTTATCATCCCAACGTGCTGAGAATGCATCTAAAGCCTTTAGTGCTTGCTCTTCATTAATCGCTTGGTAAATCGTTTTTAGGTCTTTGGTTACTGCTTTATAATTATTGTAAGGGACGAATTTCAGTGAATTCCTGACCATATGAACGATACATAGCTGTATTTGGGTATTTTCAAAGACGGTGTTAATGGCATCAGGAAAATCTTTTAAGCCATCAACACAAGCAATTAGGATGTCTTGAACGCCTCTATTCTTAAGCTCGGTCAACACGTTAAGCCAGAATTTAGCCCCTTCATTTTCAGAAAACCACATCCCCAGTAAATCTTTTTGGCCTGTGACATCAACGCCTAGCGCTAAATAAACCGCTTTGTTGATAACCTTATCGTCTTCTCTGATTTTTAAGCGAATACAGTCCATATAAACGATGGGATAAACAGGCTCTAACGGCCTTGTTTGCCATTCATCAACTTTTTCTATAACTGCATTGATCACACGAGAAATTAAGGTAGGAGAAACTTCTGCACCATAGAATTCGTCAAATGAATCAACAATATCACGTGTCGTCATCCCTTTACCGTAGAGATATAATATCTTGTCGTCCATTGAGGTAAAGCGGGTTTGATTTTTCTTTACAAGGAGAGGCTCAAAACTACCATCGCGGTCACGCGGTGTGTTTAGCTCGAATTCACCGTCTTCAGTTTTAACTTTTTTGGCGCTAAAACCGTTACGGTTATTGGGAATATCGGCTTTTTCATGTTTAGCGTAACCAAGGTGGTCGTCTAGCTCAGCATTTAATGCTGCTTCAACGGTAACCTTGGTTAGCATAGCTCTGAATTTATCTAAATCTTCGCCTGTTTTAATGCTTTTTGCCGCTTCTTTTGCAAAAGCTTCAAGTTCTTTCTGGTTCATGTGCCCTACCTTTCTTTGACCCTGTTAGGGTAACTGATGAAAGGTACTTACACAAAATCTGTTACAGGCTCTCTCGAACAGCCTGTTTTTAAAGGTATAACGATGTTAATGCTAACAACATAAACCCTATTGACTCATTACCTATTTGTACATTTTAGGCAAAGGAAAAATAACTCTGCTCTGATAAATGAGAAGTGAAAGGCTTATAATCTTTGTTTGTTTATTTTTGATAATTCAAATTACCCGAACTAAATAAGGTTTTAAACGACAGACTTCTTTCATTTAAATAAATATAATGTTGATATTTATGACTTCTTTGTCGAAGTTTACATTAAAAGATAAGTTGCTAACTTGGGATTCGAATAAACCTTAATGATTTAGTGCTCATTCTAATTGTTAATCACTGGCATAATTGATGTAGTTACTACAGTTAAACAGACAGTAAGGTATCAAGTTTAACTTTCTCTATCAAAACTTCAGAAGGTGAAGATTTATCGATCATTCTTGATAGGACATTGCCGGTATAATATGTGTGACCATCTTCTTCATTAACAGTTAGTTCATAGCAAGATCCAGAATATTGCTCCCAAATCCAAAAAAGCCCACACTTTGACAAAACAGGAGGCTCTTCTGAACCAGAGCTTAACCGCCAAGCGCCACCATTTAAATAACCGCCACGCCAACTACCAAAAATCTTGTAATAATGCTTTTCATTAGCCGGAGTGAATTTTAAAATAACCAAGCCATCAGGCTTGTATATGCTCATTTTTCTTATAATCCATAATATCAATTTAATGTTTCAAATTTTGCAATAGCAATAAAAACGTATGTTGTAGTAATCTTTATAAATATTAGGTAGTGAGCTCATTTTTAGTGAGTTCACCCCTAACTACATGTTTTCTATTAACCTAACTGTTTTATTAAATCGCCTGTTAATGGCATCATCAAGTGCCTTCACTGCTTTATTCTTTATGGCCATCTTAATAATTTTCGAATGTACCTCCTTTGTCCATTGGTAACTGAACCCTTTATTGAAGTGGTAGTTTAATCTAAACTCTGCGTTGATTGGGTTGCTATATAGCTCTAGGGCTCTTTCATAATCTGCATCTTCGGTAATACCCTCTATTTCATTTGAAAGTACATGAGTTGATTTTTGATTATCTACATACGAATGACTTGTGAGGAAACCCGCTAATAATTCACACTGTAATTTAGGTGCACCATTGAGGTTGCAAAGTGTTTCAATAACACCTTTTTTATTGGTAAAAACCTTGATATAAGGTAAAGGGATAATGTCCATTGTATTTCTCCATTAGAAATAGTTTCCAATTCGATAACCGCTATCGAATTCTGTCGCATTATTCCTCATTGAGATTATCCTGCAGAAAATTAAGCTTGTTAAAAATTTTAATTATCACCAAGTGATTTAATTTGTAGTTAAAGTACAATTAGGCCTTTAAATGGCGCTGCTGAATGTCATTTATTCAGTTCAATGCATGGTACTTTCTTACCATAAATTCTGTTTTTCTTTAGGTAATTCTTCTTTAGTCATAAACACTCGTATTTTGATGGTTTCGCCGTCTTTTTTCGAGCATTCACAAACCATTAAACCCAAGGTGTCCATAGACGCTGTTTCCCAATGTATAACGCTGCCATGAGATTTTAACTTTCGCATTAGTCGCTTATTGTCTGCTCGTGTTTTTATCATTTGCAGAGCCAAGTCAAAACAAACATCACAGGCCTTGGCAAGGCGGTAAATCCTAGTGTAATAAGCTTTGTTTTTATGGAATGTTTTTTCATATTTGTATTAACAACCCTATTAGCATCGTCATATTTAATTGTTTATAATCATTCGAATTGGTTGAGTTTTTTAGCTAAAACATTATCTTCTATATGGAAAAGTTCAGGGCATGGTTGTTGAAAGTTCATAGCGTTAATTAATAACTGCCCCAATCGTAATTTAGGGTGTTTATGCAGTACATTGGTAATACTTTCTATTAAATATTGTTTAGTCTCATCAAGGTGTTTATCAGCCAACACAGAATCTCTTGACGACTCGTCATCAACTTCAGTATTGATAGGTATATTTGATAGCATGCCGCTCGCGGTTTTTTCTTCATTAAAAGAGATCTTTGATTTAAAATTTAACCTGCTAGGCATAAAATCAACATCCGCTAATGGCGCTTGCTCAAAAAAACTATCCCAATCTTTCTTCTCGTAAGCACAAATTAAATCAGCAAGTTGATGAAGTTCATTACCCTCTGTTGATTGGTACTGTGCATCCCAAAGCTGCTCTACACGTTTTAGCGCAACAGTTAGTTCATCATTGTTGGTAATTTTATTTTTTAATAACATTTCTCTTGAAGCCAACCTTAAATCACAGTTATCTTTCAACTGACCTGCTTTGTCTTTAGATTGACAAATCACATCAAAAATATTGCTATATTCAAGCTGGGTCGTGTCTTTGCCTTCAGGAATGGGATTACGCTCTTCCGTTATCATGAGAGTATCACCGCACATATCAGCAAAGCAGTGCTGGCATATATCAACTGACAGTTGATTCCCATCACCATGAATTGAGCCGTAGCCGCAATGATGGCCTATGGAAATAAATTCATGAAATTCAAAGTCATCGTCAGCACTTGCTTTTAAGCCACAACCATCACAAACCAATGTTGTTAATTCCTGTGTAGTGACCTTTTTAAATGATTTCATCACTGCTCCTATTACTTATATTTATTTCTTATTGTTTTTTGCTTCCATCTATTTTGCCAAAATCTTTCTGAAACGCCCGTAATTTCAGTAAGTTTATTGATTAAAGCTTGATTAATTTCTAATTCATCTTCTCTAAATAGGTGGAATTCTTTTGCTGTTAACCCGAGCCTTTCATGAGCTTGTTTATCTGATAGTTCATGAGTCCTTTGCCAACGAATAAACAAACTAGAAAAGTAAAAGTATCGGTCATTAGTTTCACTTTGTGGTAAATATTCATCTTCTTTAAATGCGTAGCAATAGATACTGCGACCTAGACCAATATGCAGTGGTTTTTCGTTTACTTTTAAATATAGCTGTTCCTGAGCAATCATTTCTAATGCGCAATTTTTTATTTCTTCCGCATATAATTCAATAGGAGCACAATTTATATTGGCCATACCACCATTAACAATGATGAATAGTTGGCTTTCATCCTTTGAATCAACTCCAACATGTAACCAATCAGGGTGATTAGATCGAATTAAACGAGCTTTAAATTTTTCAACATTAAGCATAATTACCTCAATTCACTTAGCCCTAACGCGATAGACTCTTGCTGAAATTGACCAAATATATTCACTACTCTTTCATAAGCATCCGTCAAAAAATGTTCCTCAAAAACCTCGTTGGCCTCATATGGTACAGACTGTTCAATAACGTCCTCAAATCCCTTTAAATTAACCGATATTTGGGGAGGGCTTGCCCTTTTTTTATCGAAAGTAACGGCACTTAAATCTTTACTGTCAATATCCTTTTGAACGACAGTTTTCATCTTTTCAAACTTCACAACATCAGCTTCAAATGGAACGTCTTGGTTAACACGATACGCATACTCTAAAAGCTTTGGTTCAGCTGGCATGTACATAATTGCTTCTTGATTCTTTGAATCAGTCATTCTCAGTATTCGACCTAAAATCTGTCTAAAATGCATTTCAGTTTTTATATTGGTGAGATGGCAACAAATCTGCAAACGAGGAATGTTCGTTCCTTCACTGATCATTCCTACCGAGATTATCCATTTAGTTTGCGCATGCCTAAATTGTTGAATAATACTAGTTGGATCACTTTCTCGGTAGGTAACAACAATGGTGTTTTCGTTAAAACAGGCTTTCATTAACATTGAAATTTGTCGTGCATGCTCAACAGATGACGCAACAATTAATCCTGCAGCGTCAGAGTTTTTAGCTCTAATTGCGCTTAGTTTTTTCTGTGCAGAAGATATTAAGTATTTCATGACCTTCTCATTCTCAATAATCTCCTGATATGGAATGATCGATTGCGATAATAAACATTTAAAGCTAGTAAACGTTTTAGTCTCAACGTCATCAACAACAGAAATATTATTGTTATCCACAGCAATTATCTGTGGCACACGACAAACATCGTCGGTAATGGCCTCAGCAAGCCCATAAACGTAATCACAGGATATTTTATTGCTAGGATGCATATAGTTTGAAAGAACGATAGGAGCCGCATCTGAACGCCAAGGAGTTCCCGTTAACGCCAATGTATATTTAGCCTTATCTTGAATGTTTAAGATTATCTGTTCGCCCCATGCATTGGCATTATCAATAGAAGAGCCAGCACAATGGTGGATCTCATCAAAGATCACGAATACTCGGTACCTTTCAAATAACTGCCAAAAGTTTTTATCCAGATACTGCAAACTTTGATAGGTAAGAGAATGACCTTTAGCACCCAGTAAACCATCGAATCGTTCATTAACTCTCAGTTGCAAACTTTGACTGAAATCTTGAGAAACTATAGAAGAAGGCGAAAAACAAATAATCAAATCAATCAGATCGCTTTTTAATAGCTGATCGGCCAACTCAGATGCCATCAACGTTTTACCCGCGCCTGGTGTTGCTAAGGCTAAAAAGTGGCTCTTACCATTCAGGTATTGTTTTAAAGATTTATTTATACAGTTAACTTGCCATTGTCTTAATTTCATATGCTCTCTAATGATTGATCTTGCTTAAGTAAGCCTTCAATAGCCCTGATCTTCCCTAGTATTCTCGTGTTATTATCTCTAGCTTTATTGTATTGCGGTTGTATTTCATCAACTAATTCAGGGAACTCAGAATAAAGCTCTTTGTATGCTTCAGACTCCCCTATATTTAACAGCAGCTCAGCTTTATAGATATTCAACTTACCAAGTAATTGCCCTTGCTTGTCATCATGTCTATTCAGAGAGTTCGTTACTTCAAATTTTACCTTCAACATTATTGTTTCAACGTCAAAAAATTCTGTTTTACTAAAGCGTGTTAGCCCATTATTTTTCGCTATAAGTTTTTTAAGCCAGCCTTTTTTTACCAACTTTAAAAGTTCACCATATATTTTTCGTCGAACAGTTGAAGGCTCCAAAGTAGAGTCCTTTTTCAAAGCCAAATAAGCTGACCGGACATCACTCGTTGTGAAGTGATCAAAGTTTGTCGCAACAATAATTTGAGCTACCAAAGGGTCAAATTTCACAGTAAATCCTAAACAACTTTTAATAATTATGGGTATTATAGGGCGTGGTGCTTTACTGCTCAACATGAAAATCTAATCATTTTGCCTAAAGGAAAGATACGGTGAGTGATTTAGTTAAAGATTTTGGTGCAATGTTACGTGAAAAACGTAAAGCTGCAGGATACTCTCAAGAAGGTTTTGCCGCCTATGTGGGTATTGAAAGAGGCAACTACGGCAAGATGGAACGAGGCACAGTGAATATAAAATTAGAAACCCTATACCGCTTAGCTAACGCATTAAACTGTGAATTTTCAGAGATATTACCAGCAAGAACAAAACATATAACGAATCTAGATTAAATAAAACACCATTAACGTAATTTATTTACAATTTACCTAAGTATTTAGTAACAATTAGCGTATATTAATTGCCATTATTTACAATCATTACAACAAGCTATCGAGCCGCTATTCCGAGTTTCCTGATCATCCCGAATATGAAACTCATTTACCATAGCCGCTATTTTCCATACTAAAGCTCAATAGCTAACAAGGACTTTACCCCATGTTTGAACAAGTATTCAAAAACGTCGACGACATCTTCCACAAAGACGCAGGTTGCTCCTCTGAGCTAGATTACACCGAACAATCATCATGGATGTTATTCTTAAAGTACCTCGACGACCTTGAGTTTACCAAGTCGCAAGAAGCTGAAATGATGATGGAAACCTATGAATACATCATCGATGAAGAATACCGTTGGAGCAATTGGGCAGCGCCTAAAGACGCAGACGACAACTTTGACCATAACAACGCCTTAACCGGTGATGACCTGATGGATTTTGTTGATGGTCAATTATTTCCTTACCTAAAAGGTTTTAAACAACGTGCTGATAACGCCAATACGATTGAATATAAAATTGGTGAGATTTTTAGCGAGATAAAAAACAAAATTCAAAGTGGTTATTCACTGCGTGATGCATTGGAAAAAATTGACTCATTACGTTTTCGTTCTCAAGATGAAAAACACGAACTTAGCCACTTGTACGAAGCTAAAATTAAAAACATGGGTAACGCAGGCCGTAACGGTGGCGAATACTATACGCCGCGTCCACTTATCCGTGCGATGATCGACGTTATACAGCCAAAAATTGGTGAAACCATTTACGACGGCGCAGCAGGCTCCGCAGGCTTTTTATGCGAAGCCTTCGATTACCTACGCCAAGGTGGGCGTGATAAAACCAAACTAAGCACCAGTGACTTAGCTACCCTACAAAACGACACATTTTACGCCAAAGAGAAAAAGTCACTCGCTTACGTTATTGCCATCATGAACATGATATTACATGGCATAGAAGCGCCTAACGTATTACACACCAATACCTTAAGTGAAAACCTACAAGACATTCAGCCAAGTAACCAACACAGCATTATACTGGCAAACCCACCGTTTGGCGGCAAAGAGCGTAAAGAGGTACAAGAAAACTTCCCAATACAAACCGGTGAAACCGCCTTTTTGTTTTTACAGCACTTTATAAAAATGCTCAAACCCGGTGGCCGAGCCGCCATTGTTATTAAAAATACCTTTTTAAGTAACACCGACAATGCTGCAATTAAATTGCGTAAAGAACTGCTAGAAAATTGTAATTTACATACCGTACTCGACTGCCCTGGCGGTACATTTTTAGGAGCAGGGGTGAAAACCGTGGTGTTGTTCTTCACCAAAGGTGAGCCAACACTAAATACATGGTTTTACGAGCTGAATGTCGGTCGTAACATGGGTAAAACTAATCCACTTAACGACAATGATTTAGCTGAATTTGTTACTTTGCAAATATCAGCCGTGATCGATAAAAAGAGTGGTGAAACAGCTAAATCGTGGTCATTAACAATCAGTGATATTGACCAAACCACTTATGACTTATCGGTTAAAAACCCCAACATTGAAGAAGCTTCACCACTGCGCGAACCTAAAGTCATTATTGACGACATTATTGCACTTGATAAAGAATCAGAAGCTATTTTGGCTAAGATTCAGGAGTTGCTTTAATGGGGTGGCCAACGGCAAAACTTGGTGATGTTATTGAAACCATCATGGGGCAAGCTCCCTCAGGTAAAGATTGTAATCGTGAAGGGGTAGGCACTCCTTTCGTCAAAGTCGGTGAATTTGGTGATGAGCGCCCAGTAATTAAGGAGTGGACTATCGATCCCAAAAAACTTGCTAAAAGAGGTGATGTACTCTTATGTGTTGTTGGTGCCACTTGCGGAAAAATTAACCTTGGGGATGATTGTGCTATTGGTCGTTCAGTCGCCGCACTTCGCCCGTTAGATGGAAAGATTACTCAGCACTACCTTTATTATTTTATGCAAGGAAAAGTGGAAGATTTTAGAGAAGGGGCTCAAGGTGCAGCACAAACAGTAATTTCAAAAGTAATGATTGCTGCTGCCATTATTCCTCTCCCTCCCATCCCAGAACAAAAACGCATTGTGGCATTGCTCGACACAGTGTTTGCGGACTTAGAACAAACCCGCGCTAAAACCGAACAAAACCTAAAAAATGCCCGCGAGTTATTCGAAAGTAAGAAGCTTAGCTTGTTTGAAAGCCTTAGCAATTCCTCGAATTTAAGTCCTTTACCGTTAGTTTGTGAGAATATATTCGCAGGTGGTGATGCGCCTCAAAAAGGTTTGTATTCAAAAGAGGAAACTGAAAAATTCAATATTCCTATCTACGCAAATGCTGTTAAGAATAATGGGCTTTATGGCTTTACCGATTATTCTAGAGCAAATGAACCGTCAATAACTATTGCGGCTAGGGGAAGTGGTACAGGTCATATCGAATTGAGAGCAGAACCATTTTTGCCAATTGTGCGATTAATAGTGTTAACACCAAATAAAGAACTTATTAGCTTAGAATATTTGAAACATGCTCTTCAAACCTTAGATATCTTAAGAAGCGGCTCGGCGATTCCCCAATTAACAGTGCCTATGATTAAAGAGTACTCGATCCCTGTGCCTAATTTGAAAGTTCAGGGGAGAACCGTTGTCGAATTAGAACGTTTGGCGGTTTATATTGAGCGTGTAGAAGCAATTTATCAGGAAAAATTAATCGCTGTAGACGAACTAAAAAAATCTATCTTACAAAAAGCCTTTAGCGGTGAGTTAAGTGATTCAGCAAAACAAATACAACTTAATGAGGTGTTGGTGTGAACGAACGTGATATTGCTTTAATTGATGAACTATGCTGCCAACAATCTGAGCATAGTTTATTAGAGTTCAAGCATAATAATGATGACCCTCAAATGATTGGTAAATTATGCTCTGCGCTGTCGAATGCGGCACGTGTCGCTAATCAAGACTTAGCTTATGTTTTGTGGGGTGTAGATGACGAAACCCAATCTGTGGTTGGAACTTCATTTGATCCCAGTACTAAAAAGATGGGCAATCAGGTTTTTGAATTTTGGTTAGCGAAAAAACTTCAACCAAGTATTACCTGCTCTTTTAGAGTTGTTGATCACCCTAATGGTCGTGTCGTGCTGTTAGAAATACCAGCAGCTACAACGGCCCCTGTTTCTTTTGATGATAATGCTTATATTCGTATTGGTAGCGCTACCCCTAAACTGACTGATTTCCCAGACTATTTCCAAAAGCTCATTACTAATTTACGGCCGTATACATGGGAAAAGGGGATTGCTAAATCATTTGTGGAAGCCGATGACATTTTAACCTTACTCGATTACCCAAGTTACTTTCGTTTAACCAAACAAAGTTTACCTGATAACCGTGTAGGAATTTTTGAACGTTTATCGGCAGACTTATTAATTATTAAAGATGTTGGCGGACGTTGGAATATTACTAATTTAGGCGCTATTTTATTTGCGAATGACCTGAATCAATTTGACTCATCAATGGCACGTAAGGGTATACGCTTTGCTGCATATGAAGGCACTAATAAAGCTTCTACAGTACAGCACCGTAAAGATGGGGTTAAAGGTTATGCAACTGGCTTTGAAGGTTTAGTTACCTTTATTAATAACTTACTACCTCAGAATGAGCATATTGGTGCTGCATTTAGAGAAGAAACATTAATGTATCCAGAAATAGCTATTCGTGAAATAGTTGCTAATGCGTTAATACACCAAGACATGACTATTAGTGGTGCGGGACCTCAGGTTGAGTTATTTGCGGATAGGTTAGAGATAACGAACCCAGGTAAACCATTAGTAAATACAGACAGAATGATTGATTTACCACCACGTTCACGTAATGAGGCGCTTGCTGCATTAATGAGACGAATGAACTTATGTGAAGAACAAGGCAGTGGTTTAGATAAGGTGATTATTAGTGTTGAACTGTATCAACTGCCACCACCTAAGTTCAGCGCTGATGAAAACTCAATGCAGGTAGCATTATATGCCCCAAGAGAGTTTTCGAAAATGACTGTGGATGAACGTATTCGAGCTTGTTATCAGCATGCTGTTATTATGTATCTTGATAGCGGACAAAAAATGAAAAATGCGACTTTATGTCAACGCTTCGGTATAGATTTAAAAAATGCAGCGCAAGCTACCAAAGTGATTAATGCAACGTTAGAACATAAACTTATAAAATTAGCTGACGAAGATAAACCTAGAGCAGGTTATTTACCTATTTGGGCGTAATAAAAGTTTCTTGATCGGTTCTTGATTTTTGCGTTTTTTTTGTACGAAACATCTCTTGAATTAAAGGATTGTCATGCTGAAGCCCTTTAGTTACCTGTGATTTTGTTTTCTTGACTGGTTCTTGATTCTTTAGCTTTTTCGTACAGAAAAATTACCTTATTAAATGTAGTTAACGGTGGAATATACTAAGTATAAATTATTTAATATTTTATGGTCATTAATAGCAGAATAAGACAAAATTTATAGTTTACTTGTTATGGGGCGTCCTTCTCCAGAGGATGTATTTACCAATACGTTAACTTCTTTAGATAACTTAACGCATAACACTGTAAGCTTAACGCATAGTGACTTGAATAATAAAGCAGAGCAATGCGATAGAAGAGACGCCGAAGGCCGATTTATCAGTGATCAACTTAATAAACCCTTTGTTGATAAGCTTGATGTATTAACTGACGAGCTTAGTCTTCGACTTAACGCATTAGGGGCTCAAGCTAGAGCTCAGAGTCGTTTAGATGTTGATACCATGAAGCAACTTATTAGTGATCTTTGTAAAGTGCATTATATTTCGGTGTCAGTACTTGAAGTGTTGCTTGATAGAAAACCTCAAAGCCTTCGTCAAACTATCTGAAACCAATGATTGCTGTTGGAGTATTACAGATGGCTTTTCCACACAAACCTAATTCGCCATTGCAAGGTTACACAACGGTTGATTAGTGAGGTTCTTGACTGGTTCTTGATTCTTTCACTGAATTTAGTGTTTTTATAGTAATAATGTTTCATTAATTTCTTATATTACGGTATGTTATGTTAGTTATTGGTTTCTTGACTGGTTCTTGATTCATCGTTGTAAAGATCCTTAAAGGTAATAGTAAATTCCTATTTTTTTTCACAGGTAAGTGTTATGAGTAGAAACGAATCTGAAACCCGCGCAGAACTTATTTCGCCTAAACTGGCGTTAGACGGCTGGGGTAAGGCAGAACATAGCAATATTCGCCGTGAAGTGAGTATTACCGCAGGTCGTATTTTAGGCGGCGGCAAACGAGCATCAAAGCTGAGCTGTGATTACGTATTAGAGTTTCAAGGCAGAAAACTCGCCGCTGTTGAAGCTAAGCGTGAAGGATTAAGTTATACCGAAGGTGTGCGCCAAGCCAAAGATTACGCCCAGCGTTTACAGTGTCGTTTTGCTTATGCCACCAATGGTCATGACATTTACCAAATAGATATGCTGGCGGGTGACGAGCAGTTAGTAGATAGCTACCTGAGCCCTGAAGAGATGTGGCGCCTTACGTTCTCAAATAACGGTTTCGCACCTGGCACAGGTAATAGCGAGCCAGAATATACCAGTACATGGCGCACCCGTTTTGCCAAAATCCCCTTTGAATGTAAAGGCGACTGGCAACCACGTTATTATCAAGAAAACGCGATTAACCAAGCCTTAGAAGCAATAGCACAAGGCAAAGACCGTATTCTACTTACCCTTGCAACGGGCACAGGTAAAACCTGTATTGCGTTTCAAATGTCATGGAAGTTATTTTACAGTCGCTGGAGCCTGCAAGCAGCCAAGAGCCCAAGTAACGCCAAAAAACGTCCACGTATTCTATTTTTAGCCGACCGTAATGTTTTAACCAAACAAGCCTTTAACGACTTTGGCGCATTCGGTGAAGATGCCGTTGTGCGCATTACCCCAAGTGAAATTAAAAAAGCCAAAGGCGTACCCAAAAACGCCAGTATCTTTATGGCAATTTTTCAAACCTTAATGACGGAATCTGGCGGTAATACAGATGCTGAAGAGCTAGAAAGTGACGAATTAGAAAGCGAAGACTTCGATTCTGAGCAAGTAAAAGATACGAGAAATTGTCGATTTAGAGAATACCCAGAAGACTTCTTCGATTTCATCATTATTGACGAATGTCACCGTGGCGGCGCCAATGACGAAAGCTCTTGGCGCGATATTCTTAACTACTTTGCTCCAGCGGTTCAATTAGGTTTAACCGCCACACCAAAGCGTACCGACAATGCCGACAGCTATAAATACTTTGGCGACCCTGTTTACAGCTACACCTTAAAACAAGGTATTAACGACGGGTTTTTAACCCCGTTCAAGGTGTACCCGATAGTGGGCACCATGGACGAATACGTTTATACCCCAGGCGATGCCGTAACCTTTAAAGGTGAACCCGAAGCTGGCCGAGTTTATAAAGAAGGTGACTTTAACCGCGTTATCACCATGCCACAGCGTGAACAAAAACGTGTGGAGTATTGGATGGACCATATCAACCCATCTGAGAAAACCATCGTATTTTGTGCCACCCAAGAACACGCAGGTAAAGTGCGAGACTACATTAACCAATATGCCGTTAAAAACGGTTGGACAACGAATCCAACCTATTGTGTACGCATAACCGCTAACGATGGCGCCGCCGGTGAAAACGACCTACGCACCTTTTGCGATAATGAAAAAACCATTCCAACCATATTAACCACCTCACGCAAGTTATCGACAGGCGTAGACGCCCGTAATGTGCGCAACATTGTGCTCATGCGTGAATGTAAAAACATGATCGAGTTTAAGCAAATTATTGGCCGTGGTACCCGAATGTACGACGGTAAATCATTCTTCACCGTGTACGACTTTGTAAAAGCGCATCATAACTTTGCTGACCCAGCGTGGGATGGTGAACCATTGCCGCCTACAGATAAACCCGACCAAGAACCATGTGATATTTGTAATGCTACTCCATGTGTTTGTGTATGTGAGACTTGTGACTTTAGCCCATGTAACTGTAAAGCCGATCCAGAAGATGATATGTGTTACGTGTGTAACCAATCTCCTTGCCAATGTCTCGTAGAGCCTTGTAATGAGTGTGGTAACGAACCTTGTACTTGTGACCCAGGAGATGACATCGATAAACCTGACAAACCAGACAAGATATTCATAACCTTAACCGACGGCAAAGTACGCCAAATTCAACACATGAAAAGCGTATTGTTTATGGGCGCAGACGGTGAAATGCTCACAGCCAAACAATTTGTAGAACAGCTATTCGGTGACTTACCAAGATTTTTTGGTAACGAAGACGAACTACGTAAAATATGGAGTGATCCAAGCACCCGCGAAAAGCTACTAGCAGACTTACATGAAGCCGGATACGACGATGAAAAGCTCGATAGCATGAAAGACATCATCGACGCCAAAGACAGCGACGTATACGACCTATTAGCCTTCGTAGGCTACGCAAGAGACACACATACGCGCAAAGACCGCGTAGCAAGTGCCAAACCGGGTATATCGAAAGAATTCACCTACAAACAAGTCGAGTTTATCGAATTCATTTTAGATAAATACATAGAAGACGGCGTACAAGAATTAGCAGCCAAAAAAATGAAAAGCTTGGTAGAGCTTAAATACAACACCATAAGCGACGCCGCTGCAGAGTTTGGATCGCCGTTAGCGATTAGAGACACGTTTATTGGGTTTCAGAAGTATTTGTATGAGTAAGACTGGGTGACCATAAACGTTGTAAATATAATAATTATCGTAAATATATGATTAGACATCAACTAAGTTAAGGGACTATTTTGGATATTGTAGATCAAGAGTTATTCTCTCAATTAGAAGCTCATTTAAGAAGTACTGAACTGAATTGGCTTTTAGGGGCAGGTATTAGTTTCGATGCTAAATTGCCATTAATGTATCCCTTAACAGATAAAGTATTATCGGATATTGAATCCGAAAACGCTGATTTGTATAACAAAGTTATATTACCTTTAAAAAACGAACTCGATGATAAGTGTCATATAGAGCACATTTTAAGCCATTTAGGTGATTACGCCGCACTTGCTGAAAGAAGTAGCTCCAAAACGATTAAAATATTAGATGATATTGTGACACTAGACGAGTTTGTGAAGGCTCATCAGCTAGTAATACAAAATATTTCCAACATAATTCGATTTGGATATAAGAAGGGTTGGGGTAGTGAACCTGATGAAATTGGAAGTGCTGATAATCAGATAGTTTGTGTTGAATCTCATACTGAATTTATTGATTCATTGTTTAACTATTCTCAAGCTGGGGTTACAGAACGTAGAAAAGCTGTTAATTTATTTACCACAAATTACGACACTCTTATAGAAGATAGTCTGGCTTTAAATCGCATACCTTACTGGGATGGTTTTTCAGGTGGGGCTGTTGCTTATCGAACAACTAGCTATGGAAAAAATATCCCTGATGCTGGTCAAAGAGCAAATGTTATAAAAATACACGGTTCTATTGATTGGCACTTATGTGACAAAGGCTATATTTGGAGAGTTCGTGATAACAATAAATACCCATCAACGTTAGGCCGTGTATTAATTTACCCTCAGGCCACTAAATATATAGCCACTCAACAAGACCCCTTCTCAACCCAGTTCGATTTTTTCCGTAAAAGCTTACATTCAGAAAATAGTAATGTACTAGCTGTTTGTGGTTATAGCTTTGGTGATGAACATATTAATAATGAAATAGAGCTTGCGATGTCTAAAGATCAGAATCGAACGACATTAGTCGCATTTCTAGAATGTGCGGATGAAATACCTGCTTTTTTAGAGAATATGAGAAAAAGCATATATGGGAATAGGATCTTTATTGTTTCTAAAAGAGGTCTATATGTTGGAAATGATGAACCTATAAAAAGAATGGACGAAGATTTTTGGTGGACATTTAAAGGTGTAACAGACTTACTCAAAAATGGATGTGAGGTATGAATATGTTTAATCAAGCTGATGAATTAAAAATAGGTCAAGTTGTTGAGGTTTCTGGAACATCCATAAAAGTTGAAATATCGGAAAATGTCTCTGAACTGACTAAAACTTTTGAAGGTCGCGTGTATCCCATTGGACAGATTGGAAGCTTGGTAAAGATTCATTATGGTAGAAAAATAATTTTTGGCCTAGTTACAATGTTACGAATGAGATCTGAAGAGCTTATTCAAGCAGGCATGCCTGTTACTGTTGGAGCTGATCAAAGAGTTATGGAGGTACAGCTTCTTGCTGAAGGGCATTGGATCAATTCAAAGCAAAAATTAGACTTTAAACGAGGGATTAAAACCTACCCGTTGCCACAGCAAAGTGTTTATATATTAACTAATCAAGAAGTGACTAAATTATATCAATCAGCAGAAGGAAATGCTGATAGAGAGATAGATCCTTTAGTACCCTTTGCTGTTTATAGTGCTTCAGAATCAACCCAATGCCGAGCTAACATAGATAAAATGTTTGGTATGCACTGTGCAATTTTGGGTTCTACAGGCTCAGGAAAGTCAGGTACAGTGGCCGCTATCATCCATAGTGTGCTAGAGCATAAACATGAAGAACAGACAATATCCCCTCAAATTATTATAATAGACCCTCATGGTGAGTATGGTTCAGCATTTAAAGATAGAGCTATGTTGTACAGAGCTTACGGGGAAAGTACTGATGAAGAATCTGACAGCATAGAAATAAAGTTACCATACTGGCTTATGTCCAGTGATGAGATTGCATCGTTAATTATTGGAAAGACTGAGTCGAGTGCAACTAACCAAAATAACGTAGTTTATAAGGCTCTTTCACATGCACGAATGGTAGCTGCAGGTATCGTAAAGCCGGCCCCATCTGCTTTTGGTGATGAAACTATTGCAGCGCTAGATGATAAAGAAGAGGTACAAACTCTTGAGGACTTTGATACTTCAAATGTATTAGCTTTTAATAGAGATAAGCCCAGGAGGTTTTGCTGGGATGAATTTGAAAATCATATTCGGTTTATTCAAGGCGCGAAAACAGCAGGTCCGCTTCATGTCACTAAAACAGCAACAGATCTGAATAAAATTTCAATCCCCTCCGTTCTCGATAAATTAAAAGTATTAAGACAAGACACTAGATTGTCTTTTATGATGTCCAATTGGAACAGCCAAGATGAAGACTTTAACTTAGCACAAATATTGAATCAATTAATTGGTAGAGGTGTAATTCCTGAAGAAGATGAAGGTGGTACGTTAACTAAAGATATTAATATAATCGATATTTCTGGCTTGCCTAATGAAATAGCAGGACCACTAGTAGCGATGATCGCGAGAATTCTCTTTCAATATAAAGTTCATCAAAATAATGAAGAGAAACTAAAAGATCCATTATTAATCGTATGTGAGGAAGCACATAGGTATGTTCCTGATAAAGGAGATGCTCAATATGGTGCAGCTCAAGAGGCCGTTAAAAGAATTGCCCGTGAAGGGAGAAAATATGGAATAGGTTTAATGTTAGTGAGTCAAAGACCTGCCGATGTTGATAGCACTGTTATTTCACAATGCGGCACATGGGTTGTACTTAGACTTACTAACTCAGCAGATCAACAACATGTTTCACGCTTTTTACCTGATGGATTATCTGGAATGGTAGGTGCTTTACCGATACTATCTCAGCAAGAAGCTATATTTGTTGGTGAAGGGGCTGCTTTACCTTCAAGAATTAAAATTAGAGATTTAACATCAGAACAGTTACCGCGCTCTAATACTATTCCGTTTGCAGAAGGTTGGTTTAAGGAAAGACTAACTGAAGAGGAACTTAGTGCTATCTGTGAAAGAATGATATAAATTTAAACTTTACTTTTTATCGGCTAGAAGCTCATCATATACCATCCACAACGCAAATAGCCGTGTAACCTGTTGTTTTTAAAGGTTTTTATTGGCATTTTGTGGTTGGTTAAAGACTATTCTTTGCTCATCAAAAGACAAATACACTATCTCAAATTACTTTGTATATGCATGGCTTAGGCTGTTCGATTAAGTTGTTTATACATCTCTGAGGAATAATTGTAGATCTCCGAAAACGACAAAGGCCATCCGAAGATAGCCTTTGCAATACTATTACGTTAAGTTTATCACCAGCGCACTGGGAGGGAAGATTTAATGTGTATATGCAAGCAAGTATGACATTTAGTTTATAAAAGTCATACTTGTGTTTACTAATTTAGGGAAATAATAAAAGCATGAAGCACTTTATATCGTCGGCACGCCTTAATACATATGAGTCTATC
>NZ_JACGWF010000073.1:0-22093 GCF_014077595.1 Colwellia sp. 6M3
CTTAGCGCGAAATGGCCATAAAACATTGCTTTGGGGACGTGATGAAAATCATGTTGCTGAAATGGCGAGCTCGCGTGCGAATGAAAAATATTTACCGGGAAGTTCTTTTCCTGAAACATTAGTCGTTACTAATGACTTAGCCAGTGTGATCGCTGCCAGTAAAAATATTTTATTAGTCGTACCTAGCCATGTTTTTGGTGAAATGCTAACGCAAATAAAACCTTTTCTTAGAAAAGATGCTCGTTTAGTTTGGGCAACAAAAGGTTTAGAGCACGATACAGGACGATTATTGCAAGATGTAGCTCGAGAGATTTTAGGTGACGATATTTCGTTAGCCGTTCTTTCTGGACCTACCTTTGCTAAAGAAATGGCAGCAGGTTTACCTACGGCTATTTCTTTATCTTCAACAGACGATGCTTTCGTTGACGACATATCGAATTTATTACACTGTGAACGCACTTTTCGGGTTTACAGTAATAAAGACTTTATTGGCATTCAACTCGGTGGTGCGGTTAAAAACGTTATTGCAATCGGTGCAGGCATGGCTGATGGCATTGGCTTTGGCGCGAATGCACGTACTGCTTTAATTACCCGTGGTTTGGCCGAGATGACGCGCTTAGGTTGTGCACTTAATGCAGAGCCATCAACCTTTATGGGCATGGCAGGGTTAGGTGATTTAGTCTTAACTTGTACCGATAACCAATCACGTAATCGTCGCTTTGGCTTAGCCTTAGGTGGTGGCGCGGGTGTTGAGCAAGCCATTGCTGATATTGGACAAGTGGTTGAAGGTTACCGAAACACTAAAGAAGTTTACATGCTAGCCCAAAGAATGGGTGTTGAAATGCCAATTGTAGAGCAAGTTTATCAGGTGCTTTATTGTGGCAAAGATGCAAGATTGGCCGCTGCTGATTTATTATCGCGTGACCGTAAATTCGAATAGCTTCAGTTGAAAAATTATAAAAAAGGCATATAAATCTTAGTTTATATGCCTTTTTTATGTACAGGATGTACGGTCAGTTTTTTTGTTCCAGACAAAAACTAAGTACCAACATCCATGTTGGCAATGTCACGATCACATGGCCGTTCTTAGCCATCCATGGCTCCACTGCATTAGTAAATCCGTGTACGTCGATGTGAATGAGTGAAGATGTACAGGATGTACAGTCAGTTTATTAAACTGAATTTGCAAAGCCTAATTGACGCCACGCTTCATAAACAATAACAGCGGTTGCGTTAGATAAATTCATACTTCGACTGTCTTTTAACATGGGTATTCTTATTTTATCTTGATCAGGTATTTGCTGCCTAACATCTTCAGGCAAACCACCAGTTTCAGAACCAAATAAAAGGTAATCACCTGCCTGAAAGTTTATATCACCATAATAACCGGTAGATTTTGTGGTTACGGCTAATACGCGCTTAGGTTGTTCAGATTCAATAAAAGATTGATAATTTGCATGACGTTTAAGCGCTGCAAACTCATGATAGTCAAGACCAGCTCTGCGTAGTTTTTTATCTTCTAGGTCAAAGCCAAGCGGCTCAATAAGATGCAATCTAAAACCTGTATTGGCACATAGACGAATAATATTGCCGGTGTTGGGTGGAATTTGAGGTTGAAATAAAACGACATCTAACATAGCAAGTGCTTAATAAGTTGTATAATTAAATGGTATTATACAGGCCTTAGGGCGAATGCTTAAGCTTTGCTTTTATAATATTAATTAAACTTTATTCATTAGGAGATTTCAGTGCCGGACAACAAGATAGATTCTAACCAATATGCATACTTGGTTAAGTTGGCTGCTTTTGCCGCCACAGCAACCGCACTGATTCTTGTAGTGCTGAAGCTCTATGCATTCTTTGTTACTGATGCTAGCGCGATGCTGGCCTCTGCTACTGATTCTATTTTAGATCTATTTGCTTCGATTATGAATGTGGTGATCTTGCGATTCGCTTTAGCACCAGCCGATAAAGAGCATAAATTTGGTCATGGTAAAGCAGAAAGTTTAGCGGGCTTAGTACAAGCGGCATTTGTTTTAGGTTCAGCATTGTTACTGGTATTTAATGGTGTTGATCGCATTATAAATCCACAAGAAGTGGTGAGAACTGAAGTCGGTATTATTGTTTCGATAATTGCCATTGTTATGACCTTGATGTTAGTGGTACTGCAAAAGTATGTTATTCACCAAACAAAGTCTGTTGCGATTAGTGCCGATGCTTTGCATTATCAGTCTGACTTAATTCTAAATTTAGGTGTGTTAGCCGCATTGTTTTTAAGCCAAGGTTATTGGTTACAAGCGGATGGATTTTTTACCGTTGCGGTGGCTATATTTTTGTTAATGGGCGCAGGTAAAATAATTTGGACCAGTGTCCATCAACTGATGGACCATGAGTTAACTACAGAAGAGCTGTCGGTTATAAAGAAAATTGTCTTAGCGCATGAAGGTACGCATGGTTTACATGAGTTGAGAACACGACAAGCAGGTCCTGACAGATTTATTCAATTCCATTTAGAGCTAGATGGCGAGTTGTCCTTGTTAGAGGCTCATACCATAGGTGAGGCTATTGAACTTGAAATTATAGAGGCGCTAGCACCGTGTGAAGTGTTTATTCATCATGACCCGTTGTCTGCTGCTAATCATCAAGATAATACCGATGACATTAAACGAATTTAGTTAGCTGAAGCAAAAAGGCGTGGTTAAAGTACTATTGATGTAACTTAAACCACGCAATGGTTTTATCTATTGCTATGTCACGGTATTGGTCTAGTTCGAAATAAAGTTCGTGATAAGCCCCTGCGATGATTTCAGGTTGACCTTCTGGGCAAGCGCTTTCATTAGCTTTATGCAGTTGCTGGCAAAAATGAAGTTGAGCTTCATTATCTACAATATGTTCACTGCCCGCTTGTAGCATTTGTATGGGTAGCGATAGTTTATCAATATCATTAAGTAAGTTGTCTGAATTAAGAACAGCTTGCTCCAACCAGTTAAATGTTACCCCGCCCAATTTTAATTCTGGCTGTGCTTTATATAACGCTTGAAAACGCTCAAAGCGTGGTAAAGAGTGCATTAAGCGATTCTCTTCAAACGTACTTTTATTCAAATCGTTTTGGCCAAAAAAATACCATGGAGTGTCTGAAAACCAACGGTTTAAAGTAGCGCCTGTTTTTATCAGTGATGTTGCCAGCCAATTTGGTGTACCGCCTCTTGATATGGCGATCATTGGTGAACTTAATGTTAGGGCTTTAATTTTATTTGGATAGAGTTGTAAATATCTTAAGGCAATGGCTCCGCCCATAGAATGCGCCAACATGTAGGCATGTTTATTATGCTCAGGATATTGTATTGGTAAAACCACGTTAAGTAAGTGGTGCAAATCTTGAGCGTATTGATCAAACTTATCAATATGACCTTGAAAACGGTTAGGGGTTAAACGTGCAGAAAGCCCTTGTCCACGATGATCTATAATGACGCTATCGTAACCCTGATTATCAAGATCAAACGCTAATTCTTGATATTTAAGGTAGCTTTCAGAGCGGCCAGGAACAATAACAATGTAAGGTTTATCAGGCCGTTTAAAATTAGTCGCATAAGCAATACTAATATTGTCGTCGGTTGTGAATGCCGCTTGCTGCACTGTTTTCCAAAAAGCTGTAATAGCGGTAACTTTTTTTGGTGTGAGTGCTCGCTTACTTTCTTCGCTAATTTCATTAGCCATTAATGGAGTTCCTAAAAATAGCCAAAAAAAGACTAATGAATATAGTAATTTAAATTTCATGTGTATTATTTTTACTGATCGCTATCGGTAATTCAATGATAACCGTTAAACCATTTTGGTTATTGTTTTGCGCACTTATAATGCCATTATGCGCAACAATGGCTTGCTTTGCTATCGCCATGCCTAATCCTGTGCCGCCTGTTGCACGATCACGCGCTTGAGCAACGCGATAAAAAGGTTCAAATAACTTAGGTAAGTCTTCAATGGGAACACCAGTACCCGTATCAATAATCTCAATAATAAATGACGTGCTTGTTTTAGTTAGATTAACCGTTACCTGATGATTTTTATGACTATAATTTATCGCGTTAACCAAAATATTATTAAGGGCACTAGACAATAAGTTCGGATCGGCTTGCAGTAACGCGGTTCCTTGATAGTCAAAGTGAATATTAATCGATTTCTCATTAGCCATATATTGCGCATCTTCAATACACAAGATTAAGAGTTGCTTTAGATCTACGGCCATTAACTCCAATTGGCTGATGGTGTTTTCTAACCTTGATAAGGATAAAACACTTGAGATCATTTCATCTAATCTAGCTATTTCGAGTTCACATCGTTGCAAATGTTTATGTAATAAAGCCTCTGAAATATTGTTTTGCTGGGCAAGACCAAGAGCAATTTGCAAGCGAGTCATAGGTGAGCGTAGCTCATGCGAAACATCTGCCATCAACCGTTGATGCGAGCCAATATTCTGCGCTAGTTTTTCTGCCATTAAGTTAAAGCTTGCCGCGCAAGCACCAATTTCATCATTACGCTGTGCAATTAAAGGAATGCGAGCATTGAATTCACCATCACCAAAACTTGCCGCTGCTTTTTGCATGGCAATAAGCGGTTTGGTGAATGAACGTGTTAGTAACCACAATAAAATAGAGCTAATAAAAATAGGAATAGCCAAACGTAGCCAAGTAGGAATACGTTGTATTATGTTGCCAGGTAGGCGTTTTCTGTCGATTGTTGCGAGATAAATTTGATAGGGAGTACCTGCAACATCAACGTTAACTGGTCCGGTCATACGGTAGAATTCAAACTTAATTGTCGTAAGGTTATCGAGATTATTTTCCGTTAAAAATGTTTGTAAGCTAGCTATTTGCCATTTGTCAGAAGCTAAGACTTCATTGGTGTTAGTATTTTTTAACAGTAATTCTCGGCCTGGCTTTCTTGATAACGTTGATAGCAATTTCTCGGTTGTATCTACGGGTGTAAGTGTTAATTTTTGCTTGATTCGCTCTACTTTGGCTACATCTGAGTGATGAGTTGGGATAATAAAGCTTTTTGTTCTAAATTGTTCAGATACTAATCGCGTGATACTAATGGTTAAAATAATAATTAACCAAAAGCAGATAAACAGCTTAGCGCCTATAGAGGAGAATTTTCTCGGTATTTTAAACATTAAATTAACTCTCCCGCTAAGAAAATATAGCCTGCTCCACGAATAGTTTTAAGTTTGTCATTAGGGCTAAAGGGTAAGAGTTTACGTCGAATATTACTCACATGCATATCTATACTGCGATCAAAAGCACTTAATTTACGTTTTAATACCTGCTCTGAAATTTCAATTTTACTGACAATTTCGCCTGGTTTTGCCATTAAATGCTCAATAATTTGGTATTCGGTACCCGTAAGCTCAATAAACTGGTCGTGACAACTGACTTCTCGGGTTGCATGATTAAGTTTTACGCCATTAACTTGTAACACTGAGCTTTGCTCTTTGCTATTTTTAACGATGTTTATTCGACGAAGAATGGCGTTAATACGTGCGAGTAATTCACGATGTTGAAAGGGTTTAGGTAAATAATCATCTGCGCCAAGTTCTAATCCTAATATTCGGGAGGCATTATCACCTTTAGCCGTTAGCATTAAAATCGGAGTTTTGTGATTGCCCCCTAACGCTTTTAATACCTCAAAACCGGTTAAGCCTGGCATCATAACATCGAGTAAAATTAGCGAAATTTTATCGTCAAATGCTTTTTCTAACCCTGAAATTCCATCATGGCAGCAGATAAGATCGAAACCTTCAGTGGCAAGGTAGTCAGTTAATAACTCAGCAAGCTCTTTGTCATCGTCGATTAATAAAAGTTTGTGCTTATTCATTGTTGCTCTCGCTAATCACTTGTTTATGTCGAACGAATCAACTTATTGATTCGAGAGGGCATGATAACGTATAAATTTAAAGCGAATTGCTATCTTTACAAAACATTTACGTTGGTTTGCGTTTCTTTTCGTTGCACAAATTATAATGATGGTGAATTAATTGAGGAACAACATTATGCAAATACAAAAACTATATTCAACAATCAAACCTTACGCTGTGATCAGCCTACTTGTGCTTGGTGGTATCAGTAGCCTTAATGTTAATGCTATGGGCCACAAAAGTGAAGCTCATAACATTGAAAAGAGCCAAGTAGAGGGCGAAAGCAGCAATAAACACCATGATAAGATGAAAAAACACTTGCATCGATTAGCGAAAAAATTGGATTTAACGTCTGAGCAACGTAATGAGATTAAGGCTATTTATGTAGCGATGAAAGAAGACAGGAAAGCAGATGAAAAATCGCTTTCTAGCTTTAAAGAACAAATGAATTCATTGCTTAAAGCAGGCAAGTTTGACGAAGCTAAGTTTAGTGTTATTTATGACAAGTATCAGAAAAACTTTAAAATGGTGGCAATGGAAAAAGCAAAGCGTCGCCATGCTATTTTGCAAGTGTTAACGCCAGAGCAACAGACAAAATATTTAACAATGCGTAAACATCGTTAAGGTTTAATTTAAAAGACTAAACGAAAATATTTTAGACATTTTGCTTTCTACCGCGCGGCCATTTTCTTTGGCTGGTAGAAAGCGCCACTTTTCCATTGCATTACGAATGGCACTTCGAAAGTAGTTCACTTTACTTTTTGATTCAAATTCAATATTTTTGACCAAGCCATTTCGGTCAATATCAAACTCAACCATAACTTCTAGTTCAATACCTTTTCTTTTTGCAGAAATAGGATATTTAGGGTCTGCAGAATTTAATAGTTTAGCCGCAACCATATTAAGCTGAAAACCCTTGTTTTCAGATGTATTATTGCTTAATTTTTCTTGATTGAAACGGTTGATATTAGCCGCCAGTTTAAGGGGATTTGATGCTTGATAATAATTGCTAGCTTGAGTTTTATTTAACGCGGTGATTACGTCATCACTTGGCGTTATTGGTTCATTTAACAAGGTACTAATTTGCTTGGAGTAAGCATTGTTTTTATCAATATTTTGTTTTGAATCTGTACGCTCAAAGGCTAAATCTGACATTGATTTAGTACGCGTTTTTGTTTGTGGTTGGTTAGTCACTAAAGCGCCACTTAACTCAGCTTGATGTTGGGTAATATTTTTTCTATCGCTTACATTCATATCAACGAAGGGGAGTTCATTGTAATAAGGGTTTGTTGTGTACTCACTGACAACGCCTTGCGACTTCAACGGGGCTTTAGTGATAGGTTGAAGCGTTGAATTAAGTTTTTGTGCTTTGCGATTCTGAGAAGGTATTGAAGATGAATCAGCACTAGTGGAATTATCTATAGCCAATAAACGGCTTGCAAGTGAACTGTTGTTATTGTCTTGCTCAATAATCATCGCTGTTTCTAATGACCAGTTTTTATTAACTTTAGCCGTAGAATTATACAATGAAATACTGCCTGATTGTAAATCAATAATGGGTAGCGTTAGCGAGTATTTTGAAAAAAGAAAAATAACCGTAAGCAAAATACTAATCGATGCTAACCACTTACCTGAGTCATTTGTTTTTGTACAATGCTGTTGATGATCTAGCAGGCGAACAACCCGTTGTTTTAGGTCTCCGCCAGAAGCTGCCATTGCCATGTTGGGAATAGTGTTATGACGATGCTTTACGCATAACGACGCGGTATCAGCCAGAGTATGTGCATAGGCGAGTGGGCTGCCGCAGTGTTGTACTGCAATGTCATCGCTGCAATATTCTCGCTCATTGCGCATTTGTTTTGAAACCCATCGCACACCAGGGTGGAAGAATAATGTAATTTCGACCAAGGTCTGTAAAAAGTTAACTAAGTAATCATGACGTCGAATATGAGCTAACTCATGGAGTAACAGCATATCTAATTGTTGTGGGGTTAATCCTGAGATCATACTAAAGGGAATCAACACAACAGGTTTTAACCAACCAATGGCCATAGGTACATCTGTTTTACTAGAAAGCAGTAAGGGTATGTGTCTTGATAAACCAACTTTCGTAATTAGGCTGTCAAAGCGCTTTTGCAACGTAGCATCAGCTGCAGAACAGCCCTGTAAAGGTAGGCGATTTACATTATATAATTCTATGATTAATTTAAGAGCTAATACGATAACGAAGCTAAGCCATACAATGGTCAATAATGGTAAATACTCTAGCCACTCTATGTACCAAACATTAGTCTGTATTTGCTCTAGATATAAGCTTTGATCAAGCAAAGGTAAAGCATACACAAGGTGTGTTACTTGACGGTAGTCGATATCATAAACTAGGAAAAAAGTAACCGCGGGTAAAATAAGGTTTGCTAGCATGGCTAACGTACTTAATGCATAACGTAGTTGAGATTTTTGGTAAGAAATTAACGACAGTAAAGCTTTTAATACCGCAGCAACAAGTACTCCTTGCCATAAAAAATGGATAAGAGTAATGGCTAAAGCAGCTAATAATGGATTATTAATTAAGCTTTCCTGAAACATGCCTATTTAAGTTACCTTTTAAGTCATAAGTTAATTAAGATTGTTGTTCTAATTCGTTAAGTAACTGTCTTATATCTTCAATTTCTTTTTTGCTGGTTGAGTTATCTAACGCACGCATGACGAGTTTTGACGTAGAACCACCAAAAGCTTTTAATACTAGGTCTTTTAATAAAGAAGATTGGGTGACCATTTCACTATTTGCCGGAGCATAAACATGTGCTCGGTTGCTTTCATCGCGAATAACTAAGGTTTTTTCGTGCATTATTTGTAGTATTTTTAATACGGTAGTGTAGCCAGTCGTTTGTGTTTGACTTACCGTTTCATGGATTTGTCGAACGGTAGCGGGTCCCATTCTCCAAAGTATATTAAGCAACGTCAGCTCAGCTTCTGTAGGCTTAATATCTGATTTATCTCGTGACATTGAGATTCCTTAGGTAATTTTATCTTTAATTAATGTACTAAACCGATTGGCGTAAGCTTACGCTATTTTCGTTCATCAGCTTGGTATTGCTATGTTGCATTATTTGCAGCGTTTTTGTGTCAATATACGAACTTACTCGTATCATATATCACCCATCCTATCTTGCGCTGAATAAATGAGCAATAGCAAATGCTAGATTGCTCAATTTTAATCTTAAAAAAACAACCTGTAGGGGTAATGCTTTTATTGTTTTTGTGCTAATTCAATGTCGAAATTATTTCGCGTGTTCGCTGTGGAAAGTTGGTAAATATGCCATCCACTTGGTAAGCAAGACATTGCTTTATTTGAACGACATTATCGACAGTATAAACCCATACTTGCAACCCTCTAAGGTGTGCGTCGTTAACAATTTCTGGGTTTAGGCATTCAATCGAAAGGTTTAACATCTTAACGTTTAATTTTTTACAAAATTCAGCGTAGGTAATGGGACAACAAGCGATAAGCGCTGCTGTTGTTATTTCAGGTAAATGTTCAGCTACCAATAAAAGTGCATGGTGATTAAACGATGAAATAACAAGTTGTTGATAAGTAATTAACTGTTGTGTTTTTGCTTGCGCTAATAGGTGACTTAATCTTTGAATTTGATCTAAAAGTTGAGCACCTTGTGCTGCTGATTTTAATTCAATATTAATCTGACATTGACCCTTAATGCATTCTAGCGCTTGATTTAACGTACAAATTTTATATTTAGCATCAGCGGCAGTGTTTAAAAGCTCATTAAGAGGTAATTGATTGAAATGAACTTTTTCGCTGATATTGCCTGTTGTACTATCAATTGTGTGGCTTTTACTTTTTTTAACATCAACATCAACTTCAAGGTAACTATCATGAAGAAGAATAAAAGTTTCGCTAGGTTGATGAAATTGTACGTCAAACTCAATAGCATCGCAGTCTTGTATTATGGCTTGTTCAAATGCTAGCAGTGAGTTTTCAGGAAATTCACCGCTAGCACCTCTATGTGCAATAATTTTCATTGACTAAAGCCCTCTGTGTTGAGGGCTTTAGTCAAAGGGAGTAACTTACGCACTTTCATTTTTGTTTACTAAATCTGCATAATGTTCACCAAGACGGGTAACGGTTTCTGGTCCGGCTGCTTGATTAAATTTCACCATGTTTGGCGCAAAGGTAGTTACAACGGTAGAGCCTAATTTAAAACGCCCCATTTCAGCACCTTTTTCCAAGGTTATAGCACTTGCTCCCTCTGACGGGTACTGCCAACGAAATACATCTTTTCCGGCCGGCGGTGTAATTGTACCTGCCCATACTGTTTCAATACTGGCTACAATGGTTGCGCCCACAAGTACCATTGCCATTGCACCATGTTCGGTATCAAATATAGCGACAACACGTTCGTTACGGGCAAATAAATTAGGCACATTATTGGCAGTTAACGGATTAACTGAAAATAAATCGCCTGGAACATAGATCATCTCACGCAAGGTGCCAGCAATTGGCATGTGAATGCGGTGGTAATCTTTAGGGGCGAGGTAAATACATGAAAACTCACCGTCTTGAAAAGGCGCTGCTGTTGCTTTATCGCCACCGAGTAAGGTTTCTAAACTGTAATTAAAGCCTTTTGCTTGAATAAGTTGACCTTGCTCAATCGGACCTTGTTGGCTGATAGCACCATCAACTGGATAACAAACCGTACTGGCATCTTCGATAAAGGTACGAGCACCGTCTTCAAGTTCACGAGTGAAAAAGTCGTTAAAAGTTTTAAAATCAGTGGCATTTTTTAATTTCGCTTCAGCCATATTGATTTCATAAGCTTTAATAAAGGAACTAATCGCTTTAGTGGTTAGCCATCCGGCTTCAGCGGCAGCGAATTTACCTACAAGTCTTGAGATAGCGTGTTTTGGCATCATGTATTGCAAAGCAATTTTAATTTTATCTAACACTGTTTTTCCTTAATTTATTTTTTGTTTTAATCATTAAAGCGCGAGGTTAGGGTGTTATCACCTAAACTGGCTAATATTTTTTGGAAACTGGCAAGACGTTCCGGGAAAATTTTGCCCTCATCTTTAGCCGCAATTAATGCACAGCCAGGATCGTTTTGATGTTTGCAGTCACGAAACTTACAGGTACCTAAATATTCGTCAAACTCGATAAAGCCATTACTTACTTGCCCAGGTGATAAATGCCATAAGCCAAACTCTCGAATACCGGGTGAGTCAATTAAATCGCCACCTTGTTCAAAATGATACAGTCGAGCAACCGTTGTGGTGTGCTGCCCAAGCCCTGAGTTTTCTGACACAATTTTAGTCATTACTCCTAACTCTGGCATTAATGTATTGGTCAGCGTTGATTTACCCACACCTGATTGACCAACAAATACACTGGTATGTTGGCTCAGCTGTAATTTTAACTCAGCAATACCTTCACCCGTTTCATTACTCACGTAAGTAACTTGATAACCGATTTTCCGGTAAATATTTAATTGCTTTTCAATCTCTTCACGATTGCTATCATCGAGTAGGTCTAATTTGTTTAAGAGAATAACCGGTGTTATACCCGTTTGTTCTGCGGCGACTAAATAACGATCGATAATGTCAGCATTAAAGGCAGGCAATACCGAGGAAACAATTAAAATTTGGCTTATGTTGGCGGCAATGGGCTTAACACCATCATAAACATCGGGTCGACTCAGTACTGAATTTCGCTCGTGAACTGCCTCTATAACACCAGAAATACTATGTTGTGTTTCTTTGCCTTTACGCCAAAGTACTTTATCGCCACAAACTAAAGACGAAATGCTGCGACGTAAATTACAACGAAAAATAATGCCGTCGCTGCTTTCAACGTCAGCATGTTGACCAAAGCGACTAATAACAGTACCTGTTTCGGCTGCAGCAAGTTCATCATCTTGCCATTGAACTTTTTCAGTAGATTTACGTAACTTCTTACTTTGGTTAGCTTTGATCTGCCGTGCTTGACCTTTGGTCAGTTTTTTGGCTTTAGCCACAAGTTAGTCTCATTTTTATGTTATCTCAGCATTTATGTATTATTCTGATAAGGCTACCGACAAATAATTTTAATCATGCTACATTCTGACGTATTATATACCCAAGCATTATATAAATGCATGTGTAATTGCGCCTTTTACAGACACTACATCGTGTAAGTGCTTTGATAATTGGAGCTAACTTGATAATAAGTAATTAACTTAGGGATAACAATGAGCGCGAATGACAGCAATTTAATTTGGTTAGATTTAGAAATGACAGGCCTTGAACCTAAGACAGATGTTATTTTAGAAATTGCGACAATAATTACCGACAGCCAACTCAATGTGTTAGCTGAAGGTCCTGTGCTTGCTATTCATCAAAGCGATGATGTTTTAAATAATATGAATGAATGGTGCATCGAGCATCATGGCCAATCAGGGTTAACACAAAGGTGTCGTGAAAGTACAACGAGTATTGAGCAAGCGAGTGCTGAAACCTTGGCATTTATTAAGCCTTATGTCACGAAAGGTAAATCACCTATGTGTGGCAACAGCATTGGACAAGATAGACGCTTTATTAATAAATACATGCTTGAATTTGAAGATTATTTTCATTATCGCAATCTCGATGTCAGTACAATTAAAGAGTTAGCACGACGCTGGAAGCCAGAAGTATTAGACAAAGTGGTTAAAACCGGTGCCCACCTAGCCATGGATGATATCCGTGAGTCGATTGCGGAACTTAAGGTTTATCAGCAACACTTTTTTAAGCTTTAAGCGTTAACTATCACATTTTGCAGGCGTTAAATTGACATAATTATACAAGCCGGTCACTTACCTTTATGCCAAGCTTTACTGTTTATTTAGCTTGGCAGTTAACGAGTGAAATATGACAACTTAGCTTATAGCATACTAAAAATTAAGCGGACCTTTAGTTACATTTTTGAGCAATTATCATCCTACTTAAAGCCTATTAATACACTATTTTACTGGCTTTTCTGATAACCATAATCTGATCTCACCATCTACAACAACGGTGCCGTGGCTATCTAGTGCTCTTACAGAAACTGATACGTCACCCACCTGCCATTGCTCAGGATTTATTTTGGCTTCAGCAATAATATCTGTTGTTGATTTTGCCAGATAATTAACATTCATTCCTTTGGGTAGCCATCGTAAATTTTTGGGTATAGATGCTTCTGTCATCGCACCCATTGCCATTTCTAATGCGTTACATATTGCAATAGCATGTACAGTGCCTATATGGTTTTGTACCGGTTTACGCTTTGGTATTAATACCTGGCAAAAATTCGTTTCTAAGTTCAATATTTTTGGCTTTATCGATTTAAAGTATGGCGCTTGCGATGCAAACACTTTACTAAATAAGGTACGGCCAAAAGGATATTTAAGGAATTTGTCTTGGAGCTTTAGCAGATAATTTGTTTGACTCATACTGGTCCAACCTTTATTCAAATTACGGTAAGTTTGCATCTTACCGTATTTTTTCTGTGATGTTTATCGCGTTTTAATTGAATTTTTATAATTGCTAATTAACTCAACGTTGGAGACATTGTAATTAAGGTGTTTGAGCTAAGATCATCAGAAGTGAGTAACTAAAGCACGTTAAAGTTAAATAATTGTGTTTTACTTTAACGCTAGCAAGCAGATTAATCGTTGCTAATTAACGTTAAATCCATACACTGTGATATAGCCAAACCATTTCATTAAACTGTTAATTTATCGAACAGGTTTGTCTTTACAAACTACCCATTATGTATTTGACCAATTAGGATAGTCCTCGTTCATGGATTCAACATTACCCTTATATCGCCAACTTACCAGCCGACTATCTTTATTAATGTTGAGCTTTGCGCTGCTTTTTATTGTTGGATTTTCGCTTTACTATCAATATGAACAAGATTTAACC
The DNA here is from genome assembly GCF_014077595.1 of Colwellia sp. 6M3. Classification (NCBI taxonomy): domain Bacteria; kingdom Pseudomonadati; phylum Pseudomonadota; class Gammaproteobacteria; order Alteromonadales; family Colwelliaceae; genus Colwellia; species Colwellia sp. 6M3. Next base: position 13,853 of record NZ_JACGWF010000073.1, read on the forward strand.
CAACTTAAATATCAACAATTACCTGCAATTGAACAATTTAATCAACGCCAACAACTCCTGATTAAAAATGATCGCTTGCTCAGTGAAATAATCAGCAGTAAATACGCTACAACTTTTGCAGACAATTATTTAACTTTGAATGCTAATTTAAAGAAAATATCTGATACAAGTCGAAATAATAGAAGACGGTTAGAACAACTCTTGCAGGAGTTAAAGTTACAATCTGAAAATGTAACACTGTTGACTGAAAATGAACGACGAAATATCCAACTCAAAGATAATGTCATCATTCAACTAACATTAATTGCTGACAATTTAGCCTTGTTAATTTCTGAACAATCGGTTGAACAAAAAACATTATTCCGACAAATTAGCGTCGAAAAATCTACGGCTAGAATCACGATTAATCGCGCGAAAACATTCAGCCGTCTCATTGCTAGTTTAAAAGTCAATCATGAATTACATCAAAGTTTGATTGATACGTTAGTGATGTTTAACCAGCTTGATTTGCAATACGATCTAGCCGAGTTTGATTATATTAAACTTAAAGCTCAACGTGAGATAAGTTATTGGCTGGATCATTCTGCCACTTTAGTGTCTAAAACCCCACACGAAGAAGCTTTAACAGAACAAATTTTAGTCCTTAATGCCTTGCTATTTAGTGAGCAAAATACTTTGGCAAAATGGCGTGGTCAATTACGTATGGCAATTGATTTACAAACAGAATTAGCAAGACAAAAAACCGAACTTAGCCCCTTACTTGATGAAGTGCTTGTCGTTCAGTCGCCTAAATCTTCAATTATAGAACAACAGCTAGTGGCTGGATTAGCTATTTTAAAGCTGGATTTAGAGCCAAAATACTATATTGGTGTTATTGCAGGTGTTTTTCTATTTATTGCCATTATTTTTCTATGTTTACTGATAAGCCTGCGGAGAAAAATTAAACATTTTGGTTGGCAAAGTATAACGGTTGTTGAAGAGCTTGTGACAACAGGTGCGGTATCAACGCCAATACCAGCGCTTGAAGTTTCGACCATAATTAAAAGTATTAACCAGCTGTCCCAACCTTTACATAGTGAGGCTGATTTTCAGCTCCAGCAGCAACAGTTTCAGGCTCATAATACACTTATGTCGCGTCATACCAATGATTTTTATTGGCAGTTACCTGTAGCTTCAAAAAAACTTCAGCGAAAATTAAGCACATTATTAGCTGGCGAATCTAACGAGAAACATTGGCGTCATTTTTTTAGTCGAATTGATGTTCGCGCTATATTAACAAGCGCTAGAGCTGCTAAGAAAAACAAGTGTGTTGAAAAATTATCTGTCACCAGTAATCTAGGTAAATCGATGCGACTAACACTTGAATATATTGATGGAACTTGGTGTGGCAGTTTGTGTGATACAGAAGAGTATAGAACGCTAATAGATGAAAATTCACAATTAAAGCAGCAGCTTAAACAGCAGAATCAAACAGACAAACTGGCTATTATTAACAGCAGTGAAGATACCTTAGCTATCGTAAGTAAAGCTATGGTTCAACGACAAGTTTTTTCTTTAAATCCAAGTAATGAACAGTATGCTTATCAGCCACTACAGCAACTGCTTAGCTGGAGTGAGCAACAACGAGCCTCAGCACAACTAAGATGTGACGATTATGTTTTAACGTTATCGACCGTCGCATTAGCGAATGAAATACATACTGCATTGGCAAATGTATGTCTTTGCCAAGCGCAAAATAGTAATCATATTTATGTCGATATGGATGACAACTTAGCCACCTTGGTAACGCTTGAAAGTGAGTTTTTTCAGGCTATGTTCACGACAATTTGCCAAAAAATGTTCACAGAGCAACAGGGAGTCGATCTTAATGTTGAACTGAAAGTTATTGATGTTAATAGCGCTCAGCAAATAGTACGCGTTAGCTTTGCGATTAATAATGCGTCACAGATGCCGCCGTTAATAAAAGTAATTGACCTGTTGGCGTTTAATGATGAAGTCAGTGCAGATTATGATAACGCTACCGATAACTATTTAAGGGACTTGCAACTGGTATTTAATGTTGATAACAAAGTATGCCAATCTTTTGATAAGGGAGGTAAGTTCACTTTTGACATGCCTTTTGCTCTGGCTGAAGGTTTGAGCCAAACAAGTAAAGATAAAACGGTTAAGTTAGCAAAATGTTCGATTTTAGTGATAGCAACTGAAAAATCTCATCGTGAAAGGATTTGCCAAGCACTGAGCAAGAGCAAAGCTGTTGTTGAAACCATGCATGACTTGTTATTATTCCAGCGACAACTTAGCATCAAACACCTAACTAAAAATTCTGTTGATGTCATTATTTTATCTTCGGAAGTTTATTTATCAGATTACGACTTAATTACACAGCATCTCGCAAGTTTGCCTACTAAAATACAGCCCAAAATTTTGGTTATTCAGCCGTTCAATTATCTAACTTTGCAAAGATCTGGATTCTTTTCTTTATGTAACCTACCTTGGTTTAGTGAAGCACTTGTTGCCAATGTTGAGCAGTTACTCCAGGGCAATAGTCAGATGAATATATTGGTTGAACCTGAAATTTTCTTCCCTTATCGGTTTGAACCAGGCCAAGTTGAGGTCTTAGTGGGCGTAGAAGAAGCCAATAAAAATCAACCGTTAATTAGAATACTGCATTGGCTTGGTTTAAAGCTTACTTTAGTTTCTCATCCGGAGCATCTTGAACGCTTATGGGGAACAGGGCGATTTTTAGTGGTTATCTCTGAATTTACTGACGTTAATGTCGCCATTGATGAAGCCGTAAGCACGTGTCGTGGTGTTTTTATTTTAAACTCTAGTGCCAGTAAAAAAGCGACTATTATTGATAAAAACAAATTACCTAATACGTGGCGTGTTGAGCCCTTAGTGCCAGTGATAGATATTCAAAAGCTTACCGCGCAATTATCACCTTGGTTAAAGATGAGTATAGGCACAAATGAAAGTAATACCGTGTTAGCTCAAGTGGAAATAGGTAAAAAATCACCACTAACAAGTTTGAACGTTAATAAAGTCACGATACCGGTTGAGCAAGAGGTTGATATTGATGATATTGATGATATTGAGCAATTGTTTGATGTTGAATTAGATGACAAACATGAGCATGAACAAGAAAGCAGTTTCACAAAACATGCTTTTGATTTAAATCAATATGCACAAAACCAAGGTTCTGCCGAGCTAGCTGCTTTTATGCTAGACGATTATTTAACTGATATTACGGCTGATGCCCAAACGCTTATTGCTGCGATTAATGAAAAGAATTATACGTTAGCAAATCAAACGTTATCGTCGTTAATTAAATTAGCGAATGTCATTGCCGCTAAGCGTTTAATAGTCCAATGTGAAGATCTTACTCTACTATTGAATGAGTATAGTAGCGATAGCGAATTATCCATTAAACAACATGAGGCATTGCAAAATCAATTAAATCACCTAAAACCATGTATAGTTGAATTAACCAATTTTGCAGAAGCCATATGAATATAAAATACCATCAGTCAACAGAACCGGTTGCTAGCCCTTGTGTTCGTAATTGTTGCTTGAATCAGCAAGATGTTTGTTTAGGTTGCTTTCGCCATATAGACGAAATTATGGCTTGGGGTAAGCTCGATACTAACGCAAAGAAAAACGTACTTAACTTATGCGAGCAACGTCAGCAGCAGATAAAAAAATAGCGTGCTAGGTCAATAGCCAGTAGGTATAAAATGGAAGAAGTCGATAAAAATACATTAGCGCAACTTGATCAACTCAATGTTCTGATTATAGACGACAATTTACTTGTTCATAGCATTTTGAAAGAGAGCTTATTCGCCTTAGGTATTAAAGAAGTGCGTTGCGCACAAAATGCCTACTACGGACTTAGGTTGTGCGATGAAATGTTTTTTCATATTGTAATTTGCGCCTTTAATGTTAAAAGTGACAAAGACGGATTTCATTTATTAGAAGAATTAAAGTTTAAAGGCCATGTTACTAAAACTACGGTTTTAATCTTTCTTAGTACCGAAACGAATGAGTCATTAGTTAACTCTATTATTGAATTGCAACCAGATGACTTCTGGACGAAGCCACTGGCTATAAAAAAAGTACGCAGCCGTTTTATTGCCCTATTAAAGGTGAAGCAAGTGTTGTTTAATATTAACAATGCTATAGATAAAAAGTCTTATTCCAAAGCACTCTATTTTGCCGATCGCCACCTACAAAATGAAAAGCTCGCCTTTTACCATCCTAATATTAACCGCATTAAAGGCGAGTCATACATGGCTTTGCGTGAATTTGAAGAAGCAGAGAAATTTTATTTTCAACTTTTTAAGCAATATAAATATTCTTGGGTCTATTTGGGTTACGCCAAAGCTTTATTAAAGCAAGGGCGCTTAGAAGAAATTAGCGATATGTTAAAAACCTTAATTGATAAACCTGACACACGCTTTGGTGCCCACGATATGATGGCACAGTACTTCATAGAACAAGAAGACTACGAGCAAGCGTATGAAGAAATTAAAAAAGCCATGGCGCTGGCTCCTCGAAATATAGAACGTAATAAAAAATCATGGGATTTAGCACGCTTAACGCATGATCATAAAGGCCAGTATGTCGCGACTAAAAACATTGCACAACAAGCGAAAAACTCTATTCATGACTCACCTGAGCTACTACTTAATGTTATTAGAGCAAGCATTGACCTGGCCTGTGCAACCCCTGATGAAAGCACTAATGAGTTACTGCAGCAAACCGAGCGTTATATTAGACAATTTGAACATGATCTTCACGATGCCAACCACTTTAAACAACAACTCATTGTAGTAAAAGCCAGATTGCACAATGTTCGAAATGAACGAGAAAAAGCGACTAAGTTGGTTGATAACCATATGTCACTTATGCCAACTAGCATAGTAGAAGATAACTTAGATCGCGTGAAAGTTTTACATGAACTCGGTATGCGTGAAGATGCTATTGATTTGCTTGCTGCTATAAATAATCAAATTGCCGGAGACTCGTTAAACAGCCAAGTTGTTCGACGTTATATCGCGCAAGAAAGCGAACAACGTGAAGAAATTCACTTTACGGCTAAAGAGCTAAATAGCATGGCCGTAGAGCACTTTCAGAAAAATCGATTATTACCAGCGCTTGAGGCAATAAAACAAGCATTGAAGCTTAGTCCAAAGAATATAAAACTATTATTTAGTCAGTTAAAAATAATGATCAAAATTACCCAAGAAGACCAAGATACAGAGGAGCTCCGAGAAGGAGCAGAAAAGATTATTGCTGAGCTGCAACACCATAAACTTGAAGGGAAAAGCCTGGTTACGTTTGAAGATTTAATGCTGAAATGGCAAAAAGTAATCAGCAAAGATTAACGACTTCTTACTTAACCAAACCTTACATAATATTAATATCATTAAGCGTCGCGTGGCATGCCTTTTTCAACCGAGCGAATTAACCGTGCCGTTAGACGTAAGTTTTTATCTTGAACTAGCGCTTTTTGCTTTAATGCTTGTTGTGCTAATGCCCATTCAATGTGTTCTGCAACCATAGCCTCAGCATTTGCCAGTGCAGCGGTTAAGGCATTTACATTGTTCTGAGAAAAGTCAGCGTTACCAAGTGCAACGGCTATATTACGTTGCCAGGATTGAAAACCAATACGTCGTATAGGTGAGCCCTCTGTTTTACTTAGAAAGGTCGCCTCGTTCCAAGCAAATAAAGTTAATAAGTCGATATTGTCTAAATTTTGTCGAGGCTTAAAATCGTCTTCACTACCCAGTTTGGCAAATTTGTTCCATGGGCAAATTAATTGACAATCATCACAGCCATAAATTCTATTACCAATTAATGGTCGAAACTCTTCAGGAATAGCTTCTCGTAGCTCTATAGTAAGATAAGATATGCAACGCCTAGCATCAACAACGTAAGGCTCAACTATCGCTTGAGTAGGGCAAATTTTAATACATGCCACACAGGTTCCACAGTTATTCTCTGCTTTAGTATCGGTAATTAAGGGGATATCAACCAAAAGCTCGCCGAGAAAAAACCACGAACCTGCTTGTTTGTTGATCAGTAACGAGTGTTTACCAACCCAGCCTAAGCCCGCTTTTTCAGCTAAAGGTCTTTCTAATATTGGGGCGGAATCAACAAAAGGACGATAATTAAAGTTTTCACAATGAGCTTCAATTTTTTCGCCTAATTGCTTAAGGCGTTTACGCATTAATTTATGGTAATCACGACCTAGGGCATAACGACTAATATAAGCGTGTTCTTTACTCTTTAAAATACGAGCAAACTTAGCATCAGTAGGTAAGTAATCCATACGTACGCTGATAACATTAAGTGTACCTTCTACCAACTCTTTTGCCCTAGCGCGCATTAAACCATGACGCGCCATATAATCCATGTTGCCATGATAATTATTTTCTAACCACTGCGTTAAAGCAGCTTCATGCTCAGACAAGTCAACATCGCTAATGCCCACCTGTGAAAAGCCGAGCGCTTCGCCCCAAAGTTTAATTTGTTCGGTTAATGTTTGATAATTAATAACAGATGTTGTCATGGCTGCAGAATATTAAAAAATTTAGGTGATATTGAAAGTGTGACAGATTAACACATCGCGCTTATAAGGTTAATTTAAGTGAGCTTTAGTGCGAAAAATATGAAGATAAAATAGCAAACAAATCATATAAAAGTTAATGATTCCGCGATCAGCGCTTTTAGAATTGAGTGCGTAAGCGTTAAATCAATCCATATTTTCTCCAAGGTCACATGGGTGTGACTGTATTCACAGCGATACAGCTGATATTATTACCAACACTGATGTCTACATGCTGACAAAAACGTGAGTTATAGTGCCTAAATTGACCTGCTAATTAATGGTAATTGTGCAGTAGATAAGATACTTTATATCTCATAACAAAATGATGAATAATATAGTGACAAAACAAACGTTTATATTAGCCGATGAATTGGCGACAATTGCTTTAGGTAAACAACTCGCTGATATTGTAAAAATAGAGCTTAAACAAGGTATTATTGTTTTTTTAAATGGTGATCTTGGCGCAGGAAAAACCACTTTAACGCGTGGCTTTGTGCAAGGAATGGGACATGTTGGTAATGTTAAAAGCCCAACATACACCTTAGTTGAACCTTATGATTTGCAAGATTGGCAAGTTTACCACTTCGATTTATACCGTTTAGCCGACGCTGAAGAGTTAGAGTACATGGGTATTCGAGATTACTTTAGTAGCCATTGTTGTAGTTTTATTGAGTGGCCTGAAAAAGGTCAAGGTATGCTGCCAAAAGCTGACATGACTATTGATTTAGCTTATCTTGATGAACAACGTCAAGTGTCACTACAAGCCAATACGCCATTAGGTGAATTACTGTTATCATTTTTGGTAAAATAAAACACTTTTAATGCATTGGTTTCAACAGCATTAGAATTTAAGCAGATACACGAAGGAATAGATTCGATGCACTTAAGCAGTATTGTAAAAAAATTAACCGCCGTATTCATGCTTTGGCTTGTTTATGCAACGGCGGTTAACGCAAACAACAGTATTGAAAGTGTACGAATATGGCCTGCGCCAGAAAATACCCGTATTGTTTTTGATCTGAGCAATAAACCTGACTTTAAATATTTTTCTTTAAAATCCCCACAACGCTTAGTTATCGACTTTAAAAATAGTACAAATAATGCTGAATTAATGTCAGCCATTAAAGCGGATCGCCGAGTCCAGAAAATTCGCACCAGTCGTTCAAAAGAAAAAGGCACTACCCGATTAGTATTGGAATTAGCTGAAGACTACAGAGTGTCGGTATTTCCATTAGCGCCAGCAGGGCAGTACAGTGACCGCTTAGTTATTGATCTTTATGACAAGAATAGCCAACCGATTGCTACATACGATAACAGCAAAGGTAAACGCGATATTGTTATTGCTATTGTTGCAGGTCATGGCGGTGAAGACCCCGGTTCAATAGGCGCTTCAGGTACTTATGAGAAGCATGTCACCCTAAAAATAGCGCAAAAACTTGCTCATCTAATTAATAAAAAACAAGGGCTAAAAGCGGTGATGATCCGCAGCGGCGATTATTATGTTCTCAAGTTTCGGGGTTCAAAATAGACGAGGAAATAACAATAACCTAATGATTTAAAAGAAGTTGATGCCTCATTGTGGTAAAATACTTGTTAACTAGACAACGTAAAAAACCACAAGAGACATCGAA
>NZ_JACGWF010000051.1:0-30045 GCF_014077595.1 Colwellia sp. 6M3
ATACCAAAATACAGCTACTATAACTGCCTTTACGCTGTAATAAAAAAGTGGGGAGGACAAGCTAAAAAGTAACACTTAATGATATAACGTTATGTAAATTGGCTGATGTTTACGTTAAGCGCTAATAATTAAACTAGCTAACTTTTCAAACTTTGATGGGATCTACAGGTGCAGTTCCACTATGAAATTGATCAGATGCAAACTGGGTATGGCGTCGATTTGCTAACCTTATTTTCTGACGACGTAATGTTCTTTTCCTTTGATTACTTACAAAATACCTTTTAATTTTCATATCAACCTCTTTGGAATACGCATTAACAATATGATAAATAGAGTATCAGGTCTATCGTGTTTACTAAAAAGACCTGATTATAGTTAACTTAGTATCGCCAACCTTTATGACACTTTAATGAAATAAGCAAAAATCCGTATTTACTTTACTTCTTCTACTTCTTCTACTTCTACTTCACTATTCACTGCTAATTCAGTTTTTAGTGCATTTTGTTTAGCCTGATCATCCATCCACGTTAAGGTATCGTAATATCGACGAATATTTTCGACATAGTTAACGGGTTCATCCCCTCTAGCGTAGCCATAACGTGTTTCTTTATAATATTTCTTTTGTTTTAATAGCGGTAAACGCTCTTTTACTTCCACCCAACGGTCTGGGTCTCCACCTTGTTTTTTTGTAATTTTACGCGCGTCATTTAAGTGCCCTAAACCAATATTATAAGAAGCTAAAGCAAACCAAAGCCTATCAGGAGAAGGGACTCGGGCCGGCATGCGTTCGATCATTTGTTTAAAGTATTTAGCGCCACCTCGGATGCTTTGTTCTGCGTCAAGCCTACTTTTAATACCCATTTGCTTAGCTGTTGGCAACGTAAGCATCATCATGCCACGCACCCCTGTGTATGAGCGAGCATGAGGTTCCCAATGCGATTCTTGGTAACTAATGGCAGCTAATAAGCGCCAATCAACATCTTGACCATATCGTTCAAAGAGCGGTTGGTATTTAGGTAATTTTTTTTCAATTGCTTTAATAAACATACGTGTATCAACATAGTTAAATTCTTCTATGTGTCCATAATGTTTATCGTTTAAAGCTAACAAAACACCGTTATGGTGCACTTGACCAAAAAATTCAATTAAGCTGGCAAAAATAGAATCATCGCTATGCTTATTGATCATCCAAGCCAAAGACTCTTCTTTTAGAATTGTAAAACCAATGCTGATTTCAGGATAATAACGGCGACTAATGGCCAAAGTATTGCTGTCTGCAATGGTGTAATCTATTTCATCTAAAAGCACCCGTAACAAAAGCTCTTCACTATCTAACTCACTGGTGGTCGACCATAATAGATCAGGGTTAGATATTTTTAATTGCGCTAAACTTTCAACATGGCTAGATTGTTCAAGGACTTCCAACGTACCGGTTAAGTCCGCTAATTTTCGAGGTCTGATATTGCCCTGCTTAAAAACGAGTTTTTGGCTAACGTTGTCATAGCTTGGTGAGAAGTGATAGTTTTTCAAACGTTCGTCAGTAACAGCTAAGCCTGCAGCGAGTAAATCAACACTGCCATTATCAAGCTGTTGAAATAATTCGTTTAAGTTGTAACTGGGCATCATTTTTAATTCGACACCTAAAAATTGTGCATATTTTTGTGCTAGCTCATATTCAAAGCCAGCAGGCCCTTCAGCATCAAGATAATAGCTAGTATTGCCATAAAGTGTGCCAACCGTTACATAGCCACGATCAATAATTCGTTGCAAATTAGCTGAAGTTTCTTTTGTTTCACACGCCGATAAAAGAAAGATAAATGGCAGTAAAAACAAGGCCAACAGCTTTTTTATATTAACGTTATGAACAAATGATTTTATTTGTTTTTTTATCATAATCCCTATTGTCACGTGAATTGCTATATTTAAAAAGCTATTTTTGCTCTGTAGTGCATTTAGTCATCAGAAAGTTAGTTTGAAATGAGACAAATCGTTTCTATAATTGCCCTATTTAAACTATAATACGCGCGTTTTTTATCCTTAATTAATCTAACCCGGTGAAATAGACTATGTCGATGTTGATGAAAACCTTTCGCGGTGCACCAGCACTATCTGAATTTAGAGTAAACAAGCTACTGAATCAGTGTAGTGAGCTGAAACTGCCCGTTACGGATATCTATGCTGAGTTTACGCACTTCGCTCATATTTCTGAGGCATTAAACGTTGAAGAGACTAACGTTTTAGAACAACTGCTTAAGTATGGACCAACGATTGAAGAGCATGAGCCTGTTGGCCAGTTCTTATTAGTAACTCCACGACCTGGCACTATTTCACCTTGGTCTTCAAAGTCTACCGACATTGCCAACAACTGTGGTTTAAGTAAGGTTATTCGCCTTGAACGTGGTTTAGCATATTATATTAGCACTGAAAATGCCGCGACTTTAACACCTGAGCAACAGTCAACATTAAATAACTTAATTCATGATCGCATGATGGAATTTGTATTTAGTGCGACCACTGAAGCTACAGCCTTGTTTGCTAGCGCTGAACCCGGTGAACTAACGAGTATTGACATAGAACACGGCGGAAAAAATGCCTTAATTAAGGCGAATACAGAGTTAGGACTTGCCTTAGCTGATGACGAAGTTAACTACTTATTTGAAAACTTTACTAAATTGGGCCGAAATCCTCACGACATTGAACTTTATATGTTCGCCCAAGCAAACTCAGAGCACTGCCGTCATAAAATTTTTAACGCTGATTGGACTATCGATGGCGTAAAACAACCTAAATCATTATTTAAAATGATCCGTAATACCCATGAAGTAAACCCTGACTTTGTACTAAGTGCATACAAAGATAATGCAGCGGTTATGGTGGGTAATAAAGGCGGTAGATTCTTCCCAAATCCTGAAACGAATATTTATGGTTATCACCATGAAGATATTCAAATTTTAATGAAAGTTGAAACCCATAACCACCCTACAGCTATTTCACCTTATCCGGGTGCAGCAACTGGCTCAGGTGGTGAAATTCGTGATGAAGGCGCTACTGGCATTGGGTCAAAACCAAAAGCTGGCTTAGTGGGTTTTTCAGTTTCAAACTTACGTATACCAGGTTTTGAACAACCTTGGGAAACAGACTTTGGCAAACCTAATCGTATTGTTTCTGCCTTAGATATTATGACGGAAGGCCCATTAGGTGGCGCAGCGTTTAATAACGAATTTGGTCGCCCAGCTATTTTAGGTTACTTCCGAACTTACGAAGAGCAAGTAAACTCTTTTAACGGCAGCGAAGTGCGCGGTTACCACAAGCCAATTATGCTTGCAGGTGGTTTAGGCAATATTCGTGATGAGCACGTACAAAAGCGTGAAATTGTTGTTGGCGCTAACTTAATTGCTTTAGGTGGCCCAGCAATGAACATTGGCTTAGGTGGCGGTGCTGCTTCTTCAATGGCATCAGGCCAATCGGCTGAAAGTTTAGATTTTGCTTCTGTGCAACGTGAAAACCCTGAAATGGAGCGTCGTTGCCAAGAAGTGATTGATAAGTGTTGGCAATTAGGTGAAGAAAACCCTATTGCTTTCATTCATGATGTTGGCGCAGGTGGTTTATCTAATGCTTTTCCAGAACTAGTTTCTGATGGTGGCCGTGGTGGTGTTTTTGAACTTCGAAACGTGCCTAACGATGAACGTAGCATGGCACCACATGAAATTTGGTGTAACGAGTCTCAAGAACGTTATGTTATTGCCGTATCAGACAAAAATTTAGCAACGTTTGAAAAAATATGTCTTCGTGAGCGCGCGCCTTTCTCTGTGGTTGGTCGAGCGACTGAAGAAGAACATTTAACCGTAACTGACTCACATTTCGCTGGTAATGATAAATTAGATACTCCGATTGATTTACCGCTTGAAGTATTATTAGGCAAAACGCCTAAAATTTTCAAAGACGTTGAATCTAAAGTAGCTAATGGTGATAACTTCAGCGTTGCTGATATCACATTAATTGATGCCGCTGAGCGTATTTTATCACTGCCAACGGTAGCAGAAAAAACATTTTTAATTACCATTGGTGACCGTTCAGTAACCGGTATGGTTAATCGCGACCAAATGGTTGGCCCTTGGCAAGTTCCCGTAGCTGATTGTGGTGTTACCGCTTCTGCGCTTGACTCTTATCATGGCGAAGCTATGTCGTTGGGTGAACGCACTCCGGTTGCTTTATTAAACTTTGGCGCTTCTGCTCGTTTAGCCGTAGCAGAGTCGTTAACCAATATTGCCGGTACTGATATTGGCGACTTAAATCGTATTAAGCTGTCAGCTAACTGGATGTCGCCAGCAGGTCACCCGGGTGAAGATGCTGGTTTATATGAAGCTGTAAAAGCGATTGGTGAAGAGCTTTGTCCTGCATTAGGTTTAACCATTCCTGTTGGTAAAGACTCAATGTCGATGAAAACTAAATGGGACGAGAATGGAACTGAGAAATCAGTAACATCACCTATGTCATTAATCATCACCGCTTTTGGTGTTGTTGAAGACATTCGTAAAACGGTTACCCCTGAACTAAGAATAGATCAAGGTGATTCACGCCTAGTGGCTATTGATTTATCAAAAGGTAAAAACCGTTTAGGTGGTTCATGTTTAGCACAAGTCTATAAACAGCTTGGCAAAGAAACACCTGATGTTGATAGCCCTGAAACTTTAAAAGGTTTCTTCAACGCCATGCAGACCTTAGTGCGTGATGAAAAGCTTATCGCTTATCATGATATTTCAGATGGTGGCTTGTTCACTACTGTTGTAGAAATGGCATTTGCTGGACATACCGGTGTTGATATTGATTTAAGCAAACTCACTTCAGTGTCAGGCAATGATGTCGATGTGCTCTTTAGTGAAGAGCTTGGTGCCGTGATTCAAATCCGCGAAAGCGATGTTGATGCTATTCATGCCGTTTTTGCAGAGTTTGGCATTGAAGATTGTTGCACTGACATTGGTCGCATTAATAACGAAGATACTATTCGTTTTAGCCGCGATGGCGAAGTCGTGTTAGAGAATTCACGTACTTACTACCGTACAACGTGGGCTAAAACTACACATAAAATGCAATCGCTACGCGATAACCCAGAATGTGCACAACAAGAGCATGATGTTAAATTTGATACTGAAGATCCTGGCCTAAATGCTGATTTAAGTTTTGATATCAATGAAGACATTGTGGCTGCTTTAATCGCTAAAGATGCACAAGCTAATGGCACTGAAGTTAGTAATCCTCGTATCGCTATTTTACGTGAGCAAGGTGTTAACTCTCATGTAGAAATGGCCGCTGCCTTTGATCGCGCTGGTTTCATTGCTATTGATGTACACATGTCAGATATATTATCGGGTCGTACTGATTTAGCTAACTTTAATGGCCTAGTGGCTTGTGGCGGTTTCTCATACGGTGATGTTCTTGGTGCTGGTGAAGGTTGGGCAAAATCAATACTGTTCAACAAAAATGCTAAAGCTATGTTCAAAACCTTCTTCGAACGTGAAGATACTTTCTCTTTAGGTGTGTGTAACGGTTGTCAAATGCTGTCAAACCTAAAAGAAATTATTCCGGGTGCTGAAGCATGGCCGCGTTTTGTTCAAAATAAATCAGAGCGCTTTGAAGCACGCTTTAGCTTAGTTGAGATACAAGAAACACCGTCAATATTTTTTGATGGTATGGCTGGCTCTCGTATGCCAATTGCGGTTTCTCATGGTGAAGGTCGTGCAGAGTTTAGTTCTGATGACGCTATTGATAACGCGAATGAGTCTGGCACTGTTGCCATGCGTTACGTGGATAACTATGGTCATATTACAGAAACTTATCCTGCAAACCCGAACGGTTCACCGGATGGTATTACGGCATTAACCACGACTGATGGGCGAGTCACTATAATGATGCCACATCCTGAGCGTGTGTTCCGCACCGTTGCTAACTCATGGCATCCTGATGAATGGCAAGAAGATTCACCTTGGGTTCGCATGTTCCGCAATGCGCGTAAATTTATAGGTTAATTTACCTTTAACTTATCGACTACATTAAAAAAGCGCCTTAAAGGCGCTTTTTTTTAGCCGTTAACTTAAGCTATCACTTAAGCAACCTGTTCACTTTAGCTAAGAAATCAAACTAGCTGCATCCGTGTTGATTACCTAATCTGTTGATTGGTATTACACGTGCTAGCTTTTAAAATCAGAGCATCACAAGCTAAGCCATCAACCACATATTCAGTAGAGTGCCCCTTGAGTAAGTCAATTAAGCCATGGTGTTCACCAGCACCTAAAGTAACAATATCCGCATTATATTTTTTAGCTTCTTGTGGAATAACAAACTCAGGCAGGCCGGGTTCAACATGCATATGGTCGTACTCTACATTATGCGTTGATGCTGTACTTTTAAGGTGACGTAAATGTTCTTGTGGCGGTTCTTCAATGTTTTGTAAAAGTAACTCATCAGCTAAAGAGATACTTGACGTCTCTTGATAACAGTTAATTAAATGTACTTCACTATTTAATAGTTTCGCTAAATACTGACTTTCATCAATCATAAACTGATTAATATTTTGATGCTGCTCTGTAGACTCTTCTGTTTCTAATGCCGCTAAAATATTGCCATTATCTGGCCACTGCGTTTTACCTACAAGTAAGAGGTTAGTATTACCCTCTCGCAATAAATAATGGTTATCTGACCAAGAAAATCCCCACCTAAAATGGGCAGCATGAATATCTTTTATCAATAAATCATAAGACTGTTGGGTAATTTCAGCCAATATTTCTTTATGAGAAAAAGGTGCAGCACAATATTTTATATTAATATCAATGTTCAACGCTGAAAATTTAAAGCCATTAACATTAGGAACGTTTTCAGTATTTTTTTGATAAATTAACTCGAGTTGTTCAGCCAATTCATTATCTTGCTGATTGGCGATAATCGTTAAACTGGCATGCGCTCGTTGTGCCAGTGTTAATGCTTTATGCAATACGGCTTGATTTAGGCCAATATCTTCGGTGATCACCAAAATATTTTTAAAAGTTTTCATTATAAGCCCTATTTATCCCTAAGTAGTTGCTGAATAATTTTAGTCCATTTACAGTATTTCGTTGGTTATTATTCATCCTGAAAGCCTGAACGTTTCTCTTACAACATATTTACTCGTCAACAAGGTGAAAATAAATTTCATAAGTAATTGAAATAAGGGTTCTAAACTTAAAGCGCACCCTGATTTTATGCATTTAGTCTCTTTCATATATTGTTTTTGACTAAAAATTAACTTATATATTCCTATTGAGTTACTTATAATGCTTATTGATGTTCTATAAGTGTACAAAGAAACTAACTTTTGAAATTAGCGATGCCTGTAAAACCGTTCGAATTACAAAAAGCCATGATTGCTGCCTATGTATGGCTGCGGATCACGCTAAGTTATTGTGTTGTAGGTGCTGTTTTAGCCACGCTTATCTCTGCCTATATTCAAGTTACTCATCTCCCAAGTATTAGCTTAATCATGATAGTTTTTTTGTGTTTTGGTATGTATAAAGCGGATAACACACGACGTTCAATTGGGCTCAACAATTATTTCGTAGAGTTATCGAACCAAAAAGACAAAAATATATAAACAGCTCTTTCACCTGCTTTAATCAAATTAATATTAACCAATAATATTCAATATTGTGCCTGTATAAACTTGCCTTATACCTTATTTTATCGATATGCTAACCACAAATAATGATAAGAGTAGTAAGTTTATGAAAACTCATGAAGCTTCGCCTTTAAGCGATTATGTTGAATACCCTGTTGATGAAATGCTGCAGCGTTCAGCTGATTTTTATGAAAATATTAAGCGCCGGCACAGCATTCGAAACTTCAGTAACCGCCCGGTTGCAAAAGCAATAATTGAAAACTGTATAAAGTCAGCAGGTACTGCACCAAGTGGCGCTAATCATCAACCATGGCATTTTGTCGCAATTCATAGTGACGAGGTAAAAAAACAAATACGTGAACAGGCAGAAATTCACGAAAGTAATTTTTACCAAGGTCGAGCAAGTGAAGAGTGGTTAGATGCATTAAAACCACTAGGTACTGATGCTAATAAGCCTTACTTAGAGCACGCTCCATGGCTTATTGCTGTTTTCAGTGAAAAAAAAGGCGGTATAACTATTGAAGAAAAAAATACTAACTATTATGTGCACGAGTCCGTTGGCATCGCGACTGGCTTTTTAATTAACGCTTTGCATACAAGTGGACTGGTTACGTTAACCCATACACCAAAGCCTATGTCGTTTTTAAGTAAAGTCTGTAATCGAGATGAGAATAGCCGCCCTTACATGTTAATAATTGCCGGTTACCCTGGTGAAGATGCAACGGTTCCACACCATGCATCGACAAAGAAAGCATTGGAAGATATCGCAACTTTTCTGTAAAAATACTAAATAAAGCGTTAAGTTTTTTTTAACTTAACGCCTTAAATTACAAAGTCTAATGCAATGTCGGTACAACCTTTGGCACAATACAACCCTGTTGTTTTTTTGTCTTCAGGTAAATTAACTCGAATAAATGTTCCACATTGCGAACATGCGATTTCACGCCCTGCTAACACTTTTTTAATTAACGCTTTTTGATCGTTAAATGACTTAGCACTCACACTTTTTAGTCGCTTAAATTGCTGCTCATCCATTAGATAGCCTTACTTACTTGAGTCTACACAGTACCAACCATCATACTTGCCAGAAAATGGAGTAGCACTCGTCATCAGAAGATCTTGATAAGCGGCAATGTTTTCATAACTTGCCGACATAAATGGATATGCTGTAATTTCCCACGGAAATTTATCATCACCTTGGTAAGGACAAAAAGACAATTTTTGGTTGTTTTCTAACAATAGTTGACCAAACTTTAACGCTTGTTCTTGGTTTGGAAAAATTATAGAAAACTCAAACTCTCGCTCAATAGTTAAATCGTCACCACTGGATAACATATCCCATAAAGCATTACCGACATTATCAAGGGGGAATAACTCTTCGTTACGTTGCATATTGTGTTCTCGTTTTAGTTTTACTAATGTTTACTTTTAATCGGTATTTTATCTTTCTCTGGCGTTAAAAACCAATTCCATTTCACTAAATTTAATCTAAATGGTTTTTTAGGTATAAATGTTGGCATAAGATGCTTTTAGTCATGCCCATTGCGCTCATAAACTTGTTAAACTAACCTGTCCCTATTTATTGAGTAGCTTAGTTTTGAAAAAATTTGAATGTCATATCAATATTGATCGTACGATTAATATAATTGAAGCGCTACAAATTCAATGTGATTTATCGGTAAGTGAAATTAAAAAAGCGATTGATAAAGGCGCATTATGGCATAGCCGCGGTAAAAGTACTCAACGTTGTAGACGTATTAAAAAGAAGTTACATCTCGACGATAAGCTGCACTTTTATTTTGACGAAAGTGTGCTGTCACAAATACCGACACCTGCAACATTAATTGCTGATTTAAGTCACTACAGTGTGTGGTATAAGCCTTATGGTATGTTATCTCAAGGCTCTAAGTGGAGTGATCATTGCACCATAACCCGTTGGGCACAAAAAAATTTACTGCCAGAACGTGCTGTATTCGCTGTTCATCGCCTTGATCGCGCCGCTACGGGTTTAATATTAGTTGCTCACAGTAAACAAGCTGCCAAAGCATTAAGCCTAATGTTTGAACAACATCAGTTAGAGAAAACCTATCAGGTAATTGTTCATGGCGATCACCAGCAACATCCACAGCCAGAAACAGTTGAAGTGGAAATTGATGGTAAAACGGCTCGTAGTCACTTTCTATGCCTTGAATATCAAGAAAAGCAGGATGTATCTTTATTACAAGTAAATATAGAGACCGGACGTAAACATCAAATTCGTATTCACGCGGCGAGTATGGGTTTACCCGTGGTAGGTGATCGTTTGCATGGAAATGCAGCTGAGCGCATCAAACTCGATAATGAGCAATCGGCAATAGACTTACAACTATGTGCTGTAACGTTAGCATTTACCTGCCCAATAAGTCATGAAGAACAGATATTCTCCCTGCCTGAAACGTTACGCCCACAATTGTCGAACCTTTAAGGCTAAACAATAAAATAGCTAGTTATATAAACGTTTGTTATATGTAACAGAACTTTAGGCACTTTAATCATCAAGCTGAAATATGAGTTAACTTACTTGTAAAAAAAAACAGCGAGTAAATACTCGCTGTTTTTTATTTTAACATTAATGACTTACTTAACTTTTTTAATTAGCTTCATTAGCAACAATATGTAAAATCATCATCTGCCATTAGCATCAATTTCTTACCAACTAATTCATCTTTTGACAATTCAGTCAGCAGCGCTAAACCTTGCTCACGTTGTATTTTAGTCATTGCTTTATAAGGCATGCGAAATACTGGAACTACAGCGCCTGTCATCATAAGTGCGGTATTAATAGCAATAGGGTTTGGTTCACAAAAAAGCCATTCCATTAACGGTTGCAAGCGTTGTTGTAAAGCATCATTGGGTGAGTCCATTAACTGTCTCATTAAGCCCGGTACGATATTCGAGGTAACAGAAATAACACCATGAGAGCCATGTTGATGACGCCCAGCTGCACTTTCATCATCGTTGCCTGACCAACAAGCAATGCCTCGCTCTTCATAATAAGCTATGCGTTCATTACCAGTACACTCTTTAACGCCAATAAAATTTTTGTGCTTTGATATCGGTTCGATTAAATCTGGCGTTAAATCCTGCCCTGTACGGCCAGGTACGTTATAAATAAACGCAGGTCCTATATCGAGTAGTTTTTCAAAATGTGCGTTCACACCAGCAAAAGAGCTTCGACCATAATATGGATTAATTTGTAATGTAGCGTCCATTCCTGCTGCAAAGCCATATTGTGTCGCTTTAATAGCTTCTCGGGTGTTGTTACTACCGGTATTGCCAATGATAAGTAAGTCTTGACCGTGTTTATGTACACTGTGTGCAATAAGAATTAAATGCTCTTCCCAAGTCAGTAAATGCCCTTCACCAGTTGTTCCACCTACAATAATACCATCAACACCTGCTTTAATTTGCTCAGCGACTAATTGATCATAGGTATTAAAATCTATATCGCCTTTGACATTAAATGGCGTTTTAATTGCCGTCATTAAACTCGCTGCTTTAAATTGCTTCATCCGAACTCTCAAAAAATGATTAATGGAAACTGGTCTTTGGAAGGCGATTATTTCACTACTGCCTTAACTGAGCGCAATATTATCAATAACTCGACGAAGGATAAACACTTCATTGCTCAAGATGTGTTGATATTCGAAAATTTGGCTATTTAAGGTTAACACTTGATAAGCGTGATAGTTATCATCATGCTCTAAGTCCGCGGCATAGTGCACTTCATTAATGAACTCACTTTTACTAATAGTGAAGTGGATATTACCTACTAAGCCCCAATCACCTGACTCTACCGATTGCTCTGAAACGTTGCCATGATCGTCGTGTTGAATAAATGTAAACTCATAGCGCCCATCAGATGAAATTTCGGCAAACTCGGTAAATAATTGCCCTTCATCATCTCGATCACTGCGATACCACTTACCAAACAAAAGTGCTCGATTGTACGACTGTATCTTGTTCATTTTAAAACGTCTTATTAATTTATAGGGGAAACTATAGGATTGGTGGTGATTCAACTATACCGTATTTATGCTTCATTTCGGCTATTTGTTGGCTGTTTGTATTTAAAAACTGATTAAATTCTTGAATAATTTCAGGATGTAAAATAGAAGAAAAATGAAAAGCATAACGCTCATGCTTAATGTGTTTATTTAAAACAATTGTATCTTCCTCCTTGCCCATCAGTTTAAGCGTATAATCTATCACATTTTTTTCAATATTTATTGCATCAACATTTCCGTATAGCAGGTGTTTAACTAGACTAAATGTAGAGTGAGATTCTACTAATTCGATAGAGTTATTTTGCACTCTATCGATCCAAAGTGTTGGATAGAAACCAAACATAGTTCCTAAACGTTTTATAGCATGTCGGGGTAAGTTTTTATTTTTTTTCAGTACAAAGCTACCCGCGATTAAATACAGTACGGGCTGACTATAGGTAACATTAAGTTTTTGACCCTCAACTGTTCGCCAACGCTCATTATCCGGAAATTTAAAGTCTATATTTTCTTCAACATACCATTTATCGAACCGTTTCACTGGCAGCGAAACAAATTGAAATTTATAGCCTCTATGGTCAAAAAAAGCGCTGAGCAATTCCTTGGTAAAACTCTTTTGGTCAAGTTTCTCAGCGGAAAAGTCATAAAACGGGTAATAGCTGACGTCTTCAACACCAATAATATATTCTTTTACCAGTAACTTACTTTTTGCCTGAGCTGAATCAATAAAAAAACACATTAATATCGCACTTAATGCAAAAGCATTTAATGCCCGAATATTGATAGTTCTTGTTACTTGATTGCCCATTTTATTTACTTGCATTGAACATGTTCGGATTATAGTTTATCTCATAATCTTAGTGCAAATATTTGATAGTGTAAAAGCTGGGAGTTGTTAACGAAAAATTTCTGCACATTCGAACTGCTTTTTCGTTAACATAAAGTATCGTTTAAATTGAATTTTGGACCAGCATGACTACGCAAGTGAACTTATTGTTAACGGGCGACGAATTAATGAATGGTGATGTCATTGATACCAACTCGGTAATGTTTGCAGAGCACTTAAGTGATATCGGCCTAACCATTAGAAAAAAAGTGACCATTGCTGATGATTTATCACTTTTACAGGCAGAAATTGTGCAATTAAGTCAATCAGCAGATGTGCTTATCATAAATGGTGGCCTTGGACCAACAGTAGATGATCTGACTTCACAAGCTTTAGCATTAGCCTGCGGTGTAGAACTTGAGCTTAACCCACACGCGCATTTGCATTTAAAAAATTGGGCTGAGCGAAGAAAAACCCAACTGAACAAACCAAACTTAAAACAAGCATATCTACCTATTGGTTGCGATATTATTGCTAATGAAACGGGCAGTGCTGTGGGGTTTAGCTACCAATTAAATCATTGTCTTATTTTATGTACGCCTGGAGTACCAAGCGAATTAACCCATATGCTAAAAGATGAGATAATTCCTAAGTTAAAAGCGTTATTTCCGATTATAAATCAGCACAAGATGACCCGAATGCAAACGTTTGGGTTAGGCGAGTCTACTTTACAAGCACTCATTAATGACAAAATCCCTACATGGCCAACTGAGATAACAATTGGCTTTAGAGCTGCAATGCCAATGTTAGAAGTAAAGTTAA
Source organism: Colwellia sp. 6M3 (assembly GCF_014077595.1). Classification (NCBI taxonomy): domain Bacteria; kingdom Pseudomonadati; phylum Pseudomonadota; class Gammaproteobacteria; order Alteromonadales; family Colwelliaceae; genus Colwellia; species Colwellia sp. 6M3. The sequence goes on from NZ_JACGWF010000051.1 coordinate 13,340, forward strand.
GTGTAAGTTGCGCCAAAGGGCATAGCATATTACCTCATTGGCAAAATAAATTAAGCTTACTATTGGGTGACCATGTTTTAGCTATAGGTAAAAGCAACAAAATAACAATCGCAGAGTATATCTTGCCACTGTTAACAGAATCTCAGCAAAAGATTACTGTCGCTGAGTCTTGTACTGGTGGATTAATTGCAAGCCAGATCACTGCAATACCAGGCTCATCTGTCGTTTTTGAAGCCGGATTTGTTACTTATTCCAACAACATGAAACAAAAGTTACTCGACGTACCGGCCCAAACATTAATTAACCATGGCGCGGTGAGTAAAGAAACTGTATTAGCGATGGCTAAAGGCGCATTAGCAAAGTCTAGCGCTGATTTCGTTATTGCAGTTTCTGGCATAGCAGGACCAGATGGTGGCACAAAAGATAAACCTGTAGGCTCAGTTTGGATAGCTTGGGGAAACAAACAATCTTTGCAGGCTAAATATTATTGTATTCCAGTGGCTAGACAATATTTTCAGCAAATTGTTACCGCTAGAAGTTTAGATTTAGTCCGAAGAATGTTAATTAACAGTGAAGAAAGTCCATATTATAACCGTATAAATTAATTTAACGTCCCAAATGGGTAAAGATATGGGTTTTATATTGCTTAGTAATTCAATTATTTATATATTTGAGAATAGATAAATATTGGTAGTCCAAATTGATTTAAAAGCAATAAACTTCAACAGTAAATTTGATAAAAGTTAACGTGTGCTCAAGTCGTTTAAAAAGTGCGTAGTAACCGATTTAACAAAAAGGAGAATACTTTGAACGAAAAAAACTTTATAACCAGTGGCAGGAACACCTTAATTCACAAAAATAGAAAGTTTGACTTACTTGTTGTTAATGGTAACCACCCTGTTGTGATAGTTGGCCATGCTGGTATTGAATTATATAGCGGTGTAATGCCTGTAAAACGCTCTGAGGCAAAAAAGGCTTATCAAGAACTGGTTGATGTTAGTATGGCTGAAGTGTTTGGTGAAGAAAAAACCTTAATATTTGTGCAAGCATTAGACAATAAAGAATACAAACTAGATTATTCAAAAGTAGGCACAATAAATTTTATAAAAGTTCATCAGCAAAATTACATATAAAAAACGATGCTAATTATAAAATATATGCATATGGAGTTTTAGGCGTGTGACAAAGGCAAGTTTAGTAACTAACGATAAAAATAATATAGATCTAGTACTGTCTCCTATAAAAACAGAATCAGTGCTAACAGAAGCTGATATTCATGAATTAGTTGAAAATTCATCGTACAGCAATCTGTATGTCGCTAATGGTAATATTAAAAATGCTATTGCTGAGCTTAAAAGTGTTTTAAAACCGCTAAAAGAAAATCATACCGGTCGTGAAATAAAGTATCAAATACTTGAGCGACGAGATGCTACTTTTGCTATTGAAATTGCCAGTGACTCAATGTCAGCCAGCGCTGAAATCACCACAGCATTAGGCGGTAAACATTTAAACGCGAAAGAGATACTCGATTTAGCTCAAGCCGCTAATGTATGTAAGGGCTTTAGCAAAGATCAGCTAGTGAAACTTGCCGAGCGTGCAGCTAAAGAACCTGCGGGCTCTATTGTTAAAGGTGAGATAGCGCACGGAAAACTACCTATTGATGGTAAAAATGCCTACATTAAACATTTAGTAGCAAGTGCACAAGATAGAATATTACGCCCTAAAGAACGTGATGATGGTAGTGTAGATATGCGTGATTTAGGGGATATTATTTGTGTAAAAGTAGGTGATCCTCTTGCAAAAAAAGTCCCTCATACCGAAGGGATTTTAGGCTATACCGTTACTGGCGAAATTTTACAGCCAGCACCTGGTGAAGATATTGAAATGTGTGTTGGTGAAGGCACCGCTTTAAGCGAAAAAAATAACAGTATTTTAATTTCTACCCTTGTTGGTCTTCCACGTATTATTGAAAATGGTATGGAAGTTGATAGTGTTTACCGCCTCAAAAGTGTAGACATTAGTACGGGACATGTGAAGTTTGAAGGCAGTGTTATTATTGACGGTAACGTTGGTGAAGGCATGAAGGTAGCTGCTACTGGTGATATCTCAATTGGCGGATTTGTTGAATCGGCTACGCTAGATGCTGGCAGAGATATAACTATTGGTAATGGCATTATTGGTAAAAAACAAGATATAGCAGTAGTGGACATCGCCAAAGCTAGCATGAGCGTCAACATTAAAGCTGGGGGCAAGGTTTATGCAAAATACAGCCAATACGCTAACATTATTTGTGACTCATTAAGAATTGAAAAACAAATGATGCACAATATCGTCAAGGTTGATAAAACTCTGTGGGTGGGGAATCAAGATAAAGCCAATGGCAAACTTATTGCTGGTCACGTTAGTGCAGGAGAGTCTGTCAGTGCCGGTATAGTAGGTGCGACTGCAGGCAGTTTCACTGTTATCACTTTTTCAGATAAAATGAATGATTACTTACAAAGAATCGAAGAAATTGATGTCTCTATCAAAAGTGAAACAGACCAGTCTAATGAATTGAGATCTGCTGCGATTAAATTAAAAAGCCTACCAAAAGAAAAATCTAAACCTGAAATATTGACAAAAGTAGTGGCTAATTATAAGTATCATATCGAAAAAATGGCTGATTTAGCTTTTGAAAAAGAATCACTTGATGAAGTATTACAAGATTATATAAATAACGTCTATGTTGAAGCAAACGAACGGGTATATCATGGCGTTCAAGTCATTATTGGCGAGTTCCAAGAAAAAAGCCGTAGAGAATATGGCCCGAGTCGCTTTAGCTACAAAGCAAGAAAAGTTCAGATCAACCCCTTAATCTCAATTTAAACCTTACACCTAAACCACGATATAAAAATGGAGTGTTGTTATGGCATTTATTGCTCGCAGCCTATTAATTACTTGTTTATATATTAGCGCAGCAAACGCTCAGCAATGTGATATTAATTTTAATTATGGTGTGATTATTGACCCTGCTCACCTGCGTATAGTTGATCAAGGGCAAACCTATGTGCAAATAAATGGTCAGCATCAGTTGTTTGTTAATGGTCGCGAAGTTCAACTAAACAATGAACAAAAAGCTCAGCTTAGCGAATTCACGCTTGGTATAAGGTCGCAGGTTCCAGCGATAGTATCAATTGCCATAGAAGGTGTTGAGTTAGGGCTAAAAGCCGTAAATAAAGTTATTAGTAGCCTAACGGGTGAAAACAGCGCTTCGCATCAACAGTTCCAAGATAAGTTTGATGAACTCAAATGGCGACTTCGTGCTCGCTTCAATCACAGTGATGAAAGCTATTACATAGCACCGCAAGATTTCGATGACTTTGATGAGATATTTGCGGGTGAATTCGAAAGTGAAATTGAGGCGATTGTTACTGACTCTGTTGGCTCAATTCTAATAGCCGTTGGTGAGGCGATGACCCATAAAGAAGAGCAAAGTACAGAGCAACGTGTGGAAACTTTTGATCAACGCATTGAAACAATGGGCAATGACATAAAACTCGACATTAGCAAGCAAGCTAATGCCTTAGAAAATAAAGCTGAGATAATTTGTTCAAGTTTAATAAAGCTTAATGAGATAGAAAACAAATTACAATTGGAAATACCAGCATTGGCAGCGTTCAATTTAATTGAGACTAATTAATTAGTTAAAATAATACGCTTTAAGCTTTATTCAATGAATAAATACAGCCATAACTCCTCACCGTTCATCTTGTTTATTTTAGCTTAAATTCTAGATATAAAAAAACCTGCGACAGCAGGTTTTTTTGAGTTTTTTTAACTACATATTTGGGTAGTTCGGACCACCGGTACCTTCTGGTGTTACCCAGGTAATATTTTGACTTGGATCTTTAATATCACAGGTTTTACAGTGCACACAGTTTTGCGAGTTAATAACAAACTTATCGCCTTCTGGTGTACTTTCCACTTCATATACCCCTGCTGGACAATAACGTTGTGCTGGCTCAGCATATTTCACTAAGTTAACATCAATTGGAATGCTGCTATCCGCTAATTTCAAATGACACGGTTGCTCTTCTTCATGATTAGTATTTGATAAAAATACTGAGGTAAGTTTATCAAAACTCAACTTATTATCAGGCTTAGGATAATTAATTACCGGTGCATCTGCTGCTAACTTCAATTGCTCATGATCTAAGCTATCATCTTTAAAGTTAAACGGTAACTTCCCACCAAAAATGTTTTGATCGAGTGTGTTATATGCTCCACCCCAAAACGTGCCAAACTTATGCATGGCAGGACCAAAGTTACGCGTATTGTATAGCTCTTCATATAACCAAGAGTTTTGATATTTATCGGTAAAGCTGGTGAGATCTTTGCCACCTTCATCACCCGATGCAAGCGCTTCAAAAATAGATTCAGCCGCTAACATGCCGGACTTCATCGCGGTATGATTACCTTTAATTTTAGCAAAGTTAATGGTACCTGCATCACAGCCTACCAATACAGCACCAGGCATAGTCATCTTAGGTAATGAGTTAAAACCACCTTTGGCCATCGCTCTTGCACCATAAGAAACTCGTTTACCACCTTCAAGGTATTGGGCAATTTTTGGATGATGTTTATAACGTTGGAATTCATCAAACGGACTTAAATGAGGGTTGCTATAACTTAAGTCAACAATCAAACCAACAAAGACTTGGTTGTTTTCTGCATGATATAAATAACCGCCACCGTTAGTATCTTTTTCAAGTGGCCAGCCGGCTGAATGCACAACTAAACCTTCTTGATGTTTTTCAGGCGCAATATCCCAAATTTCTTTAAAGCCTAAGCCATAATGTTGTGGTGATTTATCTGCGTCTAAAGCAAACTTAGCAATCAGCTCTTTACCTAAGTGCCCACGACAACCTTCAGCAAATACAGTGTATTTAGCTTTTAGTTCCATACCTGGCATGAACGAATCTTTTGGCTTTCCATCTTTGTCGAGCCCCATGTCGCCAGTAATAACACCACCAACACTGCCATCTTCATTGTAAATAATATCTTGGGCAGGAAAACCAGGGAAAATTTCAACACCTAGTTGCTCTGCTTGTTCAGCTAACCAACGACAAACATTGCCCATACTCACAATGTAGTTACCGTCGTTATGCATGGTTTTAGGTACACTAAAATTGGGTAATTTAACCGAACTACCTTCGCCATTGAATAAATAAATATCATCGCCAGTTACTGCGGTATTTAAAGGAGCGCCCTTTTCTTTCCAATCAGGAAACAGTTCAGTTAATGCGCGTGGTTCAAAAACGGCGCCAGAAAGAATATGAGCACCAACTTCCGAACCCTTTTCAACTACACACACCATCAGTTCTTGTTCTTTTTCTTGTGCTAACTTCATAAGCTGACAAGCAGTTGAAAGGCCTGCAGGACCGGCACCAACAATTACAACGTCAAATTCCATTGATTCTCGTTCCATAATTTCTCCCCTCATTCAATTATTTTTGAAATATTCAAACACATGTTTGATTTTCAAACACCTGTTTGATAATATCAAACATTATAGATATTTTCGTGTTAAATACTATCCTGTATTACATTATTTACTGATAATATTTATTTAAAGCACAATTTAAGTAACGTTATCAACAGAAGACGTTGACGTAAACGTAATCTACAAGTAGTCTTTCAACCCATAATTATAGCGTTAAGTTGAATTACTTTAGTTTAACCAACATTACATGCGACAAGCATAATCAGAGGCAACGATGAAAGTATTAGTACCCATCAAACGCGTTATTGACTATAACGTAAAAGTACGTGTGAAAGCAGATAATTCCAATGTCGATCTTGCCAATGTAAAAATGGCAATCAATCCGTTCTGTGAAATCGCAGTTGAAGAAGCAGTTCGATTAAAAGAAGCAGGCACCGCAACTGAAGTTATCGCGGTATCTATTGGTAATAAGTCTTGCCAAGAACAATTACGTACAGCACTTGCTCTAGGCGCTGATCGTGCTATTCAAATTGATACTGACGAAAACTTAGATTCAATTAACGTTGCCAAGCTTTTACAGAAAATAGTTGAAGAAGAGCAACCACAATTGGTGATTCTTGGTAAACAAGCTATTGATAGTGACAACAACCAAACGGGTCAAATGTTAGCTGCCCTTACTGGCATGCCACAAGGTACATTTGCTTCCGCTGTAGTTATTGACGGCGACAAAGTTAACGTAACACGTGAAGTTGATAGTGGTTTGCAAACTATCGCCTTAACGTTGCCAGCAATTGTAACAACTGACTTACGCTTGAATGAACCTCGTTATGCTTCACTACCTAATATTATGAAAGCAAAACGTAAGCCATTAGATGTAAAATCTGCAGCTGATTTTGGTATTGATTTAACAGCACGTACCAACTTAATCAAGGTAACACCTCCAGCAGTACGTAAAGCCGGTATTATTGTTGAAAGCATTGATGAATTAGTAGAAAAATTAAAAAATGAAGCGAAGGTGATCTCATGAGCATTTTAGTATTTGCAGAACACGATAATAGCGAATTAAAAGCCGATACACTAAAAACAGTTGCCGCAGCACAAGCAATTGGTGGCGACATTCATCTTTTAGTTGCTGGTTATAACTGTCAAGCAGTTGCTGAAGCAGCAAGCAAAGTTAATGGTGTTGCTAAAGTATTAGTGGCCGACAACGCTGCATATGAGCACCAACTAGCTGAAAATGTTTCACTTTTAGTTACTGAACTTGCCGCAGATTATAGCCATATACTAGCAACAGCATTAACAACGGGCAAAAACTTTATGCCACGTGTTGCTGCCTTATTAGATGTTGCGCAAATTTCAGACATTATTGCAGTTGAAAGTAGCGACACATTTGTTCGCCCTATTTATGCTGGTAATGCGATTGCAACGGTACAAAGTTTAGATAGCAAAAAAGTTATCACTGTACGTTCAACAGGTTTTGACGCGGTAGCAACCGATGGTAATGCTGAAATTGTTGCACTAGACAAAGTTACTGATGCGGGCAACTCAAGCCACGTAAGTGATGAGCTTTCTGTTTCAGAGAGACCTGATCTAGGTGCAGCAAGTATCGTTATTTCTGGTGGTAGAGGCATGCAAAACGGCGAAAACTTCAAACTACTTGAAGGTATTGCCGATAAGTTAGGCGCAGCTATTGGTGCTTCACGTGCAGCAGTTGATGCAGGCTTTGTACCAAACGACATGCAAGTAGGTCAAACAGGTAAAATTGTTGCTCCTGACTTGTATATTGCGGTAGGTATTTCAGGTGCTATTCAACATTTAGCGGGCATGAAAGACTCTAAAGTTATTGTTGCTATTAACAAAGATGCTGAAGCGCCAATTTTCCAAGTAGCTGACTATGGTTTAGTAGCCGATCTATTTGACGCCTTACCTGAATTAGAAAGTAAACTTTAAGTTAGCTTTTTAAGACCCTGTAATGGCTGCCTCGCAACGGCTTAATTTGTACAAATATGTAAATTAAAGCTGAACAGGTATATAATAAAAACCACTCTAGTAGTGGTTTTATTTTATCTAAATTATAGAAATAACTATGACAAAAACATTTAACAGCCTCAGTGATTTAGCTAGTGCTTTTGGCAAAAGCATCGATGATAACGCTCATCAAGAAGTTAGCCATGATGAAAACTTAGTATACTCAACAGCAGACGGCAGAATAAGCCAAAGCAAAAGTGTCGCTGTTACGCCTTCTGACGGTTTTGCAAAAGTTCGCAGAGAAACTAAAGGGAGAAAAGGTAAAGGTGTTATCACGATTAGCGGTTTGGGTTTAGACAATAAAGCTTTAAAAGCCCTCGCAACAAAACTTAAAAAAACCTGTGGCACTGGCGGCAGTGTTGTTGGTGAAGTTATTGAAGTTCAAGGTGATAAGCGCGAAGAAATAAAAGCAGTATTAGAAAAAAATGGTTTTAAAGTTAAATTCATCGGTGGCTAGGTGCACTATTTTCAATAAAAAATATAAGTAATTTTATGAACCCAAACGAATTATCTTTACTAGTTGTTGAGCCTTCTGATTTACAAAGAAAAATCATAATAAAAGAGCTAAAACAACAAGGCATTACTCAAGTTGCAGAAGCAAAAAATATAACAGAGGCTTATGAGAGTGCTAAAAAGCACCCACGTGATTTGATTACCAGTGCCATGTACTTTGATGACGGTGATGCGATTGAACTACTGCACAAGATTCGCAATAATCCTGCTATTGCTGACACTCCCTTTATGCTAGTAACCAGTGAGCATCGACGCGAACACCTAGAAGAATTCAAACAATCAGGGGTTATTGCTTTATTACCTAAGCCTTTTACCTCAAACCATTTAGCAACAGCACTAAGTACAACTATTGATTTATTGTCAACCGATGAGTTAGAACTTGAGTATTTTGATGTTCATCAGGTGCGTGTTTTACTGGTTGATGATAGTCGTTTGGCAAGAAACCATATTAAACGTGTACTGAACAATTTAGGCCTATTAAAAATTACTGAAGCGGTTGATGGTAGCGAGGCAATTAATCTATTAAAAGATAATATGTTTGATCTTGTTGTTACTGATTACAATATGCCTGAAATTAATGGTAAGGAACTAACCCGCTATATTCGCAGTGAAAGCGGACAGTCGCATATACCGATATTAATGGTGACCAGTGAGAGTAATGATACTCACCTTGCAAATATTCTAACTGAAGGCGTAACGGCAATGTGTGACAAGCCTTTTGAGCCTGAAAACGTTAAAAAAATACTGTATAAAATATTAGAAGAGTAGATAGTTTTATCTTAAAAACACTAGTGATTCTAACAAAGTAATGGCATCAACCTTTGATGCCAAACTGCCGTAATTTCATCGCAATTTTGTTATGAGACACTTTTAATCGTTCAGCTAGTTTTCGCGTTGTTGGGTAATATGGATACAAGCTGGTAAGTAATTGCTTTTCGAAGCTAGCCTGAGCACTCGCCCAGTCTTCTCCTTCAACTTCATGATTTAAATCTGCAGGGTCAGCAGAAGCTTTTTGTTTAAATTGCGCCAACGCCACATGTATATCGTGCGAAGAAATATCACCAAGTTCATTTAAAGCTACCGCCCTAAACAACACGTTTTGTAATTCTCTAATATTTCCAGGCCATTGATAAGCCGAGAGAATCTTCATTGCACTTTCATCTATTTTTGTATGTTTTAAATTCATTTGTGTTGCAGCAAGCACCACAAAATGACGAGAAATTAGTGCAATGTCTTCAACTCGCTCACGTAAAGCGGGCGAATGTAAATTCAATACATTTAGTCGATAAAATAAATCTTCTCGGAATTTATGTTTACTTATCATGGCTAATAAGTCTTGATGCGTTGCACTTACCACTCTTATATTGGCATGTAACTCTTTATTCCCACCAAGGCGCCTGAAGGTAAAGTCCTGTAAAAATCTTAATAATTTAGATTGTAAATATGGCGACATTTCAGCCACCTCATCTAAAAATAACGTTCCACCTTCTGCCAATTCAAGTAAGCCAGGTTTTCCGCCTTTTTGAGCACCAGTAAATGCACCATTTGCATAACCAAATAATTCACTTTCAAGTAAATGTTCAGGTAATGCAGCACAGTTTATAGCCAGAAAAGGTGCTTGTCGGCGATTACTTGCATTATGTAAAGCCCTTGCAACAAGTTCTTTACCCGTACCTGTTTCGCCGTTAATTAGCACAGGTAAGTCTAATTCAGCAAAGCGCGCTGTTTGTTCTTTTAATAATTGAATACTTGCAGATTTACCAATAATATTGTCTATGCCCTGCGCATCTCGAGTTTGCATATTAGAAATTTGTCGACCTAAACTCGTTACCGACTTTAAAGAAATAACCGCACCTGAGCTGTTTTCTTGTTCACTTATCGGGCTTATTTCGGCTAAATAAGTTTGCCCTGCAATGTCAACATTTTGTGAACTCACTTTATCTAATAATGGCAACACGATGTCTATATCTAACAGGCTATTTACGCTAGCCCCTTTAAGTTGTTCACCTTGCAACGGTGATAGACCATTATGCCGCTGATGACTGACTAAAAGTTTTTCACTTGCTCTATTTAAAGCCATTACGCGCGCATTTTCATCAATATCTATAATAGCATCAGGCAAACGGTTAACTAATGCTCTTAAATGTCGCTCACGGCTTTCTAATGGCAATAAATCAATTGGCCGGCAATGAATAATTCCCACCACACTCATAAGTGCACGCTTTACTTCATCAAAACTCACCTCGTTTTTGCTTAAATGCACAAATATAAACTGTGAGCTGACTTCCATTGCCTGAATGTCTAACGTTAAACGGGTAAATGTCGCTAAAATTTCTTGGCTGATGCCCATTCTGTCTTCAGATTTTATTTCTATTCGCACAAGTGTCCTTAGATAACAGCATTAAAAATTTAAACACCAAAATTGTAATATAAATATTACATTGTAATAAAAAAATTACAACTAATAAATATATAGTAAAACCTTAGTGTGCGGTGCTCAGCAATAGGTTTTTATGATAACGGCTTAATAAGAAAATAAAGCTGTAATAAATATATTACAAAATTAAAATGCCAATCATCGAAAATCCCATTAAACCCTTGATAAATGGGTTATTAAATAAGTGGCAGCATAATTGCAGAGATTAAAAATAAAAATAACGCTCTTACGCTAGCAACAATTTTAATTCTCCGGTAAATAAGGTATCTCATGTCAGAAAGTAAAAACATTGAAACTCAAGCAATTCATTCAGGCCGCATAAATGACGAGCAATTTGGCTCATTGGCTACACCTCTTTACCAAACGTCGACCTTTATTTTCGAAAACGCGCAACAAGGCGCAGATAGGTTTGCCGGTGAAGCTGAGGGTTATATTTATAGCCGTTTAGGTAATCCAACAACTCGTCAATTAGAGATGCGAGTAGCGGCAATGGAAGGCATGGAAGACGCTGCTGCAACTGCCACGGGTATGGGCGCAGTTTCAGGGGCTTTACTGGCAAATTTATCTTGCGGCGATCATTTGATTTCCTCTAAAGCTGTTTATGGTTGCTCATTTGCATTGATGAACCACCAGTTAACTCGATGGGGAATTGAAGTAACTTTTGTTGATATGGCAAACCCGGCAGAAATTGAAGCAGCGATTAAGCCAAACACCAAGGTAATGTTTTTAGAAACGCCAGTAAATCCAAACTTAGCGGTGTATGACTTAGCTGTTATAGGAAAAATTGCCCAACAGCACAATATTATCTCTGTGGTCGATAACACCTTTCTAACGCCTGTATTACAACAACCAAGAAAGTATGGGATCGATATTGTTGTACACAGTGCAACAAAGTACTTGAATGGGCATGGTGATGTTGTTGCTGGCATTATTTGTGGCACTGCTGAAATGATCATGAATATAAAAATGACGGTTCTAAAAGATATTGGAGCAACCATGAGTCCGCACGATGCTTGGTTAATCATGCGCGGTTTAAAAACATTGCCAATTCGCATGGAGCGCCATTGCAGTAATGCTGAAAAAATCGCTGAATTTTTAGAAGCTCATGAAAGCGTCAGCCAAGTTTACTACCCCGGACTAAAAAGTCATCCTGGACATAAGTTTATTGGCTCGCAAATGAAAGCGGCTGGTGGTGTGATCGCCTTCGAAATAAAGAGTGATTTAGCGGGCGGTGGCGACTTTATTAATCGTATGCAGCTATTTTCAATCGCGGTCAGTTTAGGCGATGCTGAGTCACTGATTCAACACCCTGCATCGATGACACATTCACCTTATACCCAAGAAGAACGTTTAGCTGCGGGTATCAGTGATAGTTTAATTAGAATATCTGTTGGACTAGAAAATGTTGACGATTTAATCGCTGACTTAAGTCAATCGCTTGCCTTAGTAAAGCAATCAACACCAATTAAAAGCGTTGCCTAAACAATAAGCGCAGCGCTATTTTTATGGTGTTATACCTAACTATCAGTAGATAATATCGCTGATAGTTTAGGTAACATACGGTTTTTAATTGCAGTAAGCTCGTCATCAGAATATGGCGTTAGTGCTTGCTGTCCCCATATTGGTTTCGGCCAACAGGCATCATTTTTAAAACGAACGATATGATGTAAATGCAATTGTGGTACAACATTTCCTAACGCTGCCACATTCATTTTATCACCATTAAATTCCTGCATTAACACTTCACTTAGCATGCTTGATTCATTTAATAATTGTTGCTGCTGCTGCCAGTCTAGTTGATAAATATCTTGAATGTCTTCAACTTTTGGCACCAAAATAAACCAAGGGTAAGCACTGTCATTACATAATAATAAGCGCGAAAGTGGAAAGTCAGTAATAACAAAACAGTCATTAGCTAATTGTGGATGTAATTGGAATTGCTCACTCATATTGTTACCTTTATCCTTAAAAATTATTTAACTTTTAGCTTATTAAACCTTTAACTACTTTAACAACTTTTACCATGAAGATAATTAACGTTTATTACGGCGACCTCGGCCACGCGCTATTTTTTTAGCTTCTCTTGCGGCTATTTTATCTTCTTCAACTTTGTCAAAATGTATTACTTCTGCCATCACCATTTCTGGTGTTTCAAAAGAAATTGCACCTAGAGTTTTATCACGAATTTCATTAATCAGAATTTCAGATGCTTTATGAAAATCAATATGCCCACCACTTTTAACGCAACCTCTGCGCTTGCCAATAGCTTCAATTAACTCGACTTCTTGTTCGGGAAGATCTTCAATTTTATAGCGTTCTTTTAAACGTTCAGGGTAAGCGGCTAGCAAATACTCTGCAGCAAAGCAGGCAATTTCTTCATGATCAAAGGCGGTATCTTTTACAGCACTGGTAATTGCTAAACGGTAGCCACTATTTTCATTAACTATTTTAGGCCAGAGCATGCCAGGAGTATCATATAAATATAAACCATCATCTAAGCGAATTCTTTGCTGACCTTTGGTTACTGCAGGTTCATTACCCACTTTTGCTTTCGCTTTTCCAACCAGTGTATTTAATAGGGTAGATTTACCCACATTAGGAATACCCATGATAACAGCATTTATTTGCTTACCTGCTTCATCTTTACTCGCCGCTAGCTTTCGAATTAGGGCAGGAAGAGTCTTGGCAACAGAAGGCGACTCTGTAGTTAATGCAATAGCTTTCACGTTATGCTGAGACTCTAAATGATCAAGCCATAGTTGTGTAATTTTAGGATCAGCTAGGTCTGATTTATTTAAGATTTTAATTAACGGTTTATCGCCACGAATTTCAGTGATCATAGGGTTTTCGCTACTGAAAGGTAAACGCGCATCACAAACTTCGATCACCACATCAATTTGCGGTAATATCTCTTTAATCTCTCTTTGGGCTTTATGCATATGCCCCGGGAACCAATTAATCGCCATAATAAATCTTTAGTAAAATAAAACTGATTTTAACACTGATAATAATGAAAAGCTGTTGAAAGTCACTATTGTTTTTAGCATGAGCTTCCTTTCACTTTTTTGCCAAAAGATAAGCGAATGCCAATCAGCTCTTCGTTGGTGGTGTTAGGTAAATAATCTAGCTAAGATACAGTGTCAATTAGGCGAATAACGCGGTAGTAACTCAATGATTAACATTGATGATTTAAGTGGACTTCAGTTTATCAGTGTATTTTCAGCTACTGATTTAGTCATAAAAAAAGCGCTCTATGAGCGCTTTTTCAGTGGAGTGAATACAAGTCATATCAAATCAAAATACTCTACAAGATATTTTGATTTAGCATAGACTAAGTTAAGCTGTTTTTTTCGCTTTAGGCTTTGCTTTCGCCTTAGCTTTTACTGCTTTTTTCTTAGCGAGCTCTTCAACCCACTTGCCTTCAACATACTTTGCATTCCAACCTGTCGCTTTACCTTCAACCTCTGTCATCACATATTGTGATTTGGTTTTGCGGCTATAACGTACTACAGCTAAATTTCCATCTGGATCTTGTGATGGTGCGTCTGCAAGGTAATAGAACTTTTCTGAAATTCTATCGCGAAAACGCGCTAACTCAACTACTTTAGGCGCACGTGTTTCACGTGATCTTGGGAAAGTGTTAGCCGCAAGAAAAATACCGGCAGCGCCATCGCGTAAAACAAAATGTGCTTCAGATTTTTCACATTCTAGTTCAGGCAATTGTACTGGATCTTCTTTTGGCGGCGCAGCTTCACCGTTAGCTAACAGCTTACGAGTATTTTTACATTCGCTATTTGTACAATCAAAATACTTACCGAAACGGCCAGATTTAAGCTCCATTTCTGATTCACAACGGTCACATTCTAAAATAGGTCCATCGTAGCCTTTAAGTTTAAACTCGCCCTTTTCAACTTCTATCCCGTCACATACTGGGTTATTACCACAAACATGTAATTTACGCGTTTCGTCGATTAAATAGCTATCCATGGCTGTGCCACATTTTTTACAACGATGCATAGCACGTAAAGCTTCAGTTTCTTGGTCTTCAGCTAAAACGCTAACGGCCTCTTCACCAGGCGTAAGGTTCATCGTTTTAGTACAACGTTCCTTTGGCGGTAAAGCATAACCAGAACAACCCAAGAAAACACCCGTTTGTGCGGTACGAATACCCATTTTACGGCCACAAGTTGGGCAATCGATATCGGTTAATACCGGCTCATTATTGCGCATGCCACCTTCTTCGGTCGGCATATCGGCTTGACCAAGTTGCTTGGTAAAGTTTTTATAAAAACCATTAAGCACGTCTTTCCAATCCGCTTTACCCAGAGCAACTTCATCAAGGTCTTGCTCCATGTTTGCAGTAAAGTCGTAGCTCATTAAGTTTTTGAAACTTTCAGATAAGCTATCGGTAACAATTTCACCCATTTTTTCAGCGTAAAAACGTTTCGACTCTAAGCGCACATAACCACGATCTTGAATGGTTGAAATAATAGAGGCATAAGTTGATGGACGGCCAATTGAACGTTTTTCTAACTCTTTAACTAACGATGCTTCACCAAAACGTGCTGGTGGTTTAGTAAAGTGCTGTGTAGGGTTCAATTCTTTCAGTGTTAATACTTCACCTACAGATAAATCGGGTAAATGTTTATCATCACCTTTTGATAATTGTGGATGAACACGAGTCCAACCATCAAATTGCATTACTCGACCTTTGGCTTTTAAATCAAAACCAGAAGCACCAACGGTAATCGTACTTACCGTGTAGCGTGCCGCTGTCATTTGACAGGCAACAAACTGACGCCAAATAAGGTCGTACAGTTTCTTAGCATCGGCTTCAATACCTTCCATAAACGCAGATTCAACTTTTACGTTCGATGGGCGAATAGCCTCATGAGCCTCTTGAGCATTGCCTTTACTGCTATAAACTTTTGCTTTTTCTGGTAGATAATTATCACCAAAATTGTCACTAATATAACCACGACACATTTCAACTGCGTCTTTACTCAAATTGGTCGAGTCGGTACGCATATAAGTAATATGACCCGCTTCATATAAACGTTGAGCTAAGCCCATAGTACGTTTAACACCAAAGCCTAATTTAGTACTCGCAGCTTGCTGTAAAGTAGAAGTAATAAAAGGTGCTGACGGTGTACTTTTTGACGGTTTGTCATCACGTTTATTAACGGTATATGCAGAACTTTTTAATGTTGCTAACGCTTTATTAGTGTCGGCTTCATTCGTTGGCTTAAAAGCTTTGCCATTTTCGTGGGTAACATCTAATGGAAAATCTAAGCCTGAAGCTGTTTTCGTATCAGCACTAATTTCCCAAAACTCTTTCGGGTCAAAAGCTTTAATCTCACGTTCTTTTTCAACAACTAGCTTTACCGCAACAGACTGAACACGGCCTGCAGATAATCCACGAGCAACTTTTTTCCATAACAACGGGCTTACCATAAAGCCAACCACGCGATCGAGGAAACGTCTTGCTTGTTGTGCATTTACCCCTGGCATACTTAATTCACCGGGTGTAGCAAATGCTTGTTGAATCGCATTTTCGGTTATTTCGTTAAAAACAACGCGTTTATATTTATCGTCGTCACCGCCAATAATTTCTTTTAAATGCCAGGCAATCGCTTCTCCCTCGCGATCCAAATCGGTTGCGAGATAAACAGTGTCAGCGGTACTGGCAAGTTTAATTAATTCAGCAACGACTTTTTCTTTGCCTGCAAGTATTTGATAGTTTGCTTCCCAGTCATTCTCAGGATCAATACCCATTCGATTAACTAGTGCTTGCTTATCACGTTTAGCTTTATACTTTGCTTTCGCTGCGGGTGCCATTTTACGCACTTCAGCAGGAGATTTAGCGGCAACTTTTTTACCGGTACTGCTATGAGGTAAGTCACGAACGTGACCTACACTCGATTTAACAATAAAATCTTTACCAAGGTACTTGTTAATTGTTTTCGCTTTGGCTGGCGATTCCACAATTACCAGAGATTTTGCCATAATATTTTATATTCCTACTAAGCTGACATTGTCAGTTGCGTCAAAGTTATTTGCACTGAGTAACTTAATATTGCGCGAGCAAAATATTAAGAAAATTTGCAATCATGAATAAAACTGAGACGAAAAATTAAATTTGATACTGAAATTACTATTAGATATATCTGTAAATTAGCGAGCTGACAAGCAAAAAATTTTTATATATATGCCTTTTTACAACTTTTAGCTATAATGATGCGAATT